>DASPUZ010000038.1:0-15280 GCA_035622635.1 bacterium
GGCGGAAGCAGCTTCCCGGTCGTAGTCGGTCTGCTCCCGTTGCTCCTCGGCGGCCTGCTTCCACTCCTGGCCAGCGCGCCTCAACCAACGGCCCCGGTGGCGGCCGTGATCGCGCCGATTGTGACCGCGCAGCAGGCGCCCGTTGCGGACGCGGGGTCGACGACTACTCCGCCGGCGGTCACCCATCCGGTCGTGCTTGCGCAGGGACCGAAGAGTGTCGTGTCCGCGCACCGGCCGGTAGCGGCGGTGGCCAGTCCCAACCGTCCCGCTCACCCCGGAGGGTCCGTGCTGCCATTTACCGGCGCGAATCTATGGCTTCCATTGATGGCCGGGGCGTTGCTGCTTTGGACCGGTGTGTGCATAAGAATGCTTCGACGGCGTGTGCTCACGCCGGGTGCCGTCGCGCCCGAGGATGACTCGCACCCGTCGTTTCCTAGGTAGCGTTCTCGGCGCGCTCTCCGTCGCCTGCCTCGTGGCGGGCGTGACGCTGATCCTGGCGCCCGGTGTCTGGACGCTTGCCACGGGATGGGGTGCCGGGAACGCGCAGATTGCGGCCCTCGCCGGCTGGGATCGAGAGGGCGGGGCCGAGCACACGGCGCCTGCTGATGCCCTCGTGATCACCATCCCGCGTCTCGGCGTGCGTCGGTACGTTCCCGATGGGGCGACGCTGGATCATCTTCGCCGCTACGGGGTCGGGCGAATCTCCTGGACGAGCTGGCCCGACCAGCCAGGGTTAGTGGGGATCGCGGGACACCGGACGACGTACGGCGCGCCATTCTTCTGGATCAACCGGCTGCAGCCGGGGGACTCGATCCTGCTCGACTACCATGGCCGTCGCTACACTTATGACGTGGCACGCCAGGTGACCGTGCGCCCGGACCAAACGGATGTGCTCGATGCCGACCCGCTCCAGCACGAGGTCGCGCTGGTGTCGTGCACGCCATGGTACAGTGCCGCGTTTCGCCTGGTCGTGTTTGCAGATCTGTCCGATGTGACGGCCCTCGCCGCGACCCATGCGGCACGGTGAGCGCGTAGAGCAGCCCGGCGCGCTTCGCACGCCGATTCCTCCTCACGACCTCGAACGCAGCGGGGATTCGACCTTTCTGGCCACCGTGCTTGACGACGAGATCGTGCTACTGGATCTCGCGAACGGCCGGCTGGTGTTGCTGGATCCCTCCGCCGCGCGCGTGTGGCAGGCGTACCACGCGTCCTCGACCACGCCGGATGCACCGGTGGGACGCCGTGCGGCAGGTATCCTGCGCCGCCTGGTTCGGTCCGGTGTCATGGTGCGCAAAGGCGACCGCTGGGCGAGCGCGCCCGTCCGATGGGTGTGACCACGCCGGTCCGCTTCGCACTCGGCGAGTGGATGGTTTGCGTGGCTGGTCCCGAAGCCGCCGTTACGGCGTTTGAGGCCGTGATCGGCAGGTTGCGCGTGCAAGGCGAAACTCCGCCGCGGCTCGAGATCGCCCTCTCGTCCGATACGAGGTCCGCGACCGGCACGGTCGGGGTTCGCTCGCTGTGGACCGTTCGGTTACCGGCGGAAGGTTGGCTCGGCACCCTCCTGGGACAGACCATTGCCACGCTGGCGACCTTTTTGACCCGGCTGCTGTTCGTCCACGGGGGCGCAGTTTCCGTGGATGGGCGCGGATGCGTCGTGGTCGGTGAGAGCGGGGCCGGGAAGACATCGTTGATCGCGTCGCTCGTGCGTCTCGGCGCATCTTACCTCTCGGACGATCTCGCGTTGCTCGATCCGGCCCACGGGACGGTCGTGCCGGTGACGGTTCCGCTGGCGGTAAAGCCGTGGACCGCCAGAGCCGCCGGGACGCTGCCGCCCGGTCGTGAGGTGGCGTGCGAGGGGGGTACCCGGTACTGGCTTCCAGACGCCACCGCCTCCGCGCCGGTGCCTGCGCATGCACTCGTATTTCTGCGCGGACGACGAGGCCTTTTGCCGCGCGCGCGGGTGCTCACGCGCGCGGGCGCACTGATGGCGCTCGCCCGACACCCTTCGTCATTTTCCCACCGGCACCGAGTCGAGGACGCGTTTGTAGGATTTGCTAGACTGCTGCCGGCGACGCAATGTCTTGCCGTCGACGGACGCAACCCCGCGGGGTTCGCGCGTTCGGTGCTGTCGCGCCTGCGATTAGCACCGCCGGAGGGCTAAGACTCCCCGGGGGCCTGGCGCGGCGTCCAGACCAGGATGACGCGCAGAGCGTCTCTCTGCGGCGACGCGCCAGGCGCGACTCTACTGCACGTTTTCCCAGCGTTGGCCGGAGGCGGTGCGCACGATCCGGCCCCAGCCGGGGAACCGAACGTGTGAGAAGACGACGAGCGCCGGGCGCCCCGCAACGTCCGCGATGATCCGCTCACGTGACGCTCGGAGCGCCCCCGTGTCACGATTCGGCGGGACCCAGTCGATCTGCTCGATCTCACACGGGTGGTGGAACAGGTCCCCGAGGTAGTAGAACTCTTGCCCGGCGGACCGCACGCGCACGGCCAGATGGCCGGGGGACTCGCCCGGCGTCGGGACGAGCACCACCCCTGGGACCATCTCGTGAACGCCGTCGACGAAATCGAGCAGGCCGAGCCGCTCGATCAAGCCGAGGCGGGTCGCATGGTCCGAGGTGGGATCGCGGCGCGCCGGGTTGCCCTCCCAATCCGCCCGCCCAATCAGGTGGCGGGCCTTGGGAAACCGGGGTCCAAGCGTGCCGTTCCGTTCGACCGCCACCCCGGCGAAGTGATCCGCATGCGCGTGCGTGACGACGACGTGCGAGACCGCCTCGGGCCGCTCGCCGATGCGCTCCAGGGCGACAGCCAGGCCGGGCGACCGTATGAGCCCCGGCCACTTAAGTGCGAACCCACGCTGCCAAGCGGACGCGGGATCGTCGAGCCCGGGGTCCACCATGATCGATGCGTCTCCGATGCGCAAGTGAACCGCGTTCAGCCCAAGCCGGACCTGCCCTTCTGCATCTGCCTCCGGCATGGCGCGACGGCGTTCTTCGTCGGGAATCATAAAGCGAGGCGCCCACAGGAGCGTCCCGTCCGAGATGACGGTGACCGTGGCGTCTCCCACGCGACGTGACGCGACGAATTCGGACATGCCGTATCCTCCTCTTGAGGCTGGTATTGCTGGCGCCCACGGCGTGAGGGGCGCGGCGGCTCACGAAGCGGGTTGCTCGTTTCCGATGGTCTGTTCGCTCCCGCTCGCGCCCGGCCGAAGCATCTGGTAGAGGATGATGGCGCCGAGTGCTCCGAGGCCCAGATTGTTGATCTCGAAGGCGCCCGCTTTGATGTCCGCCCCGCTCGCCGCCAGGATCAGCGGGACCGCGGCCGTCGCGAGATTGGCCCGGTTGGAAAAGTCGACGCGCCCATCGACCCAGATCTTTCCGCCGATCGCCGCGATCAAGCCGAACAAGTACAACTCGATGCCGCCGAGGACGCTTAGGGGGATGCTGCCGACGAGCCCGCCGAACTTCGGAACGAATCCCAACAGAATGGCGACGATCGCCGCGGTTACGTACACCGGGATCGAGAAGACCCGCGTGATCCCCATCACGCCGATGTTCTCGGCGTAGGTCGTTTCCCCGGTCCCGCCGAACAGCGCGCTCAGCATCGTTCCGAGCCCGTCACCCATGAACGTACGACCGAGCAGGCCGCTCAGATCCCGCTTCATTAGGCCACTGATCGCGTAGACGTGACCCGTGTTCTCCGCGATCAGCAGAATCGGGACGAACCAAAACAGGCTGACCGCCTGCCAGGTGAAATGCGGCGGGAAGCTGAGTTGCGGATGGCCGAGCCACGTGGCCCCGCTGACGAGCTGCCAGTTGACATGGCAGCCCGCGGTGGCGGGTGCACAGGCAGGATCGATCGCCGCGGCCACGTACCCGACGATGATTCCAATCAGGATCGGCAGCAGCCGGAGGAAACCTCTGATGTACACGCTTGCGAGGGACGCCGCGAGCACGGTGATCGTAGCCGTCACGAGGTCCTTGGAGTAGCTCGTCCATGCGACGGGGGCAAGAGCCAAACCGATGACCGCAACCACCGCCCCCGTCACCACGGGAGGCATGAAGAATCGGACGATCCGTGTGCCGGCCCGGTGCACGACGAATCCGGCCAAGAAGTAGAGGAGACCTGCGATGAAGATGCCGGCGAAAGCCAGCGGCTGATTTCGCCCGGCGCCGCCCTGGATCGCGAGCACGGAGCCGATGAACGAGAAGGACGAGCCGAGGTAGCTTGGGACTTTGCCGCCGGTCACGGCAAGGAAGATCAGCGTGGCGATCCCGCTGAACAGGAGCACCGTATTGACGTTGAAGCCGAGGATCAGCGGGACGACGACAGTGGCGCCGAACATCGCCATGACATGCTGGATGCCCATCAGCACCGTCTGTCCCGCGGGCATGCGGTCTTCAGGATAGTAGATGACTTCTTCCACAGCGGTCGCAACGCCCATTAGTGATCAACCCCCCCCGAACGACCCGACCTAACGAAGCCCTGTTCGGTGGGGATCTCTTCGGGACCTCCGGTGCAAGCCCCGCAAACGCGCGCGTTGTCGTTATAAGCGGCTGGGATTTCGCGGTTTCGTCAGCGACTAGAGTGCGCGGAACCCGCAAGCCATAAGGCTAATAGGGATTGTGGCGGCGGGAGTGGGGACTCCGGCGTCAGCGAATAAGCGGAGCCCCCAGGGTCTACCGACTACTCCACGCCGCCATACCGATTATGTTCCCTCTTACGGCACGGTCCAGACGGCCCCGCGTGTCATCCGGGTACCGCGCGAGCGAGACCGGGGATCGAGCAGGGGGAACGTCCAGCGCGATGGAAGACACCATGCATGGCAAATCTCCCGACGTACCCACCGATTTTCGACGGCCACAACGACACCGTGCTCAGTCTGGAGAGCACGGGGCGTTCGTTCTCGGAACGGTCCACGGAGGGGCACATCGACCTGCCCCGTTCCCGCGCCGGCGGTCTCGGCGGCGGATTCTTCGCAGTCTACATCCGGGATCCGATTGCGGCGGAGCCGGGCGGGCTCGATACCGTGCTCAACGTCTACGGCGACGAGCGGACGTGGCCTCAGCCGATGTCTCTGGAATACGCCCAATCCATGGCGCTCAGCCTCTTCGGGCAGCTGCTTCGAGTGGCGAACGAGTCCGGCGGGCAGGTCGCGGTCGTCCATAGCGCGAGCGAATTGCAGCAGTGCCTGGACCACGGGATCTTCGCGATGCTGCTCCACTTCGAGGGCGCCGAGCCGCTCGATCCGGACGGGCATGCGCTCGAGACATTCTACGCGGCGGGTCTTCGATCGGTCGGTCTCACCCACAGCCGGCGCAACCGCTACTGCCAGGGGGTGCCGTTCAAGTTCCCGAGTTCACCCGACATCGGGCCGGGGCTGACGGACGCGGGGAAGGCGCTCGTTCGCCAGTTGAACGCACGGCGGGTGATGATCGACCTGTCACACCTGAACGAGCAGGGGTTCTGGGACGTCGCCAGGTTGAGCAACGCCCCGCTCGTGGCCACCCACTCGAACGCGCACGCCCTGTCGGCCGCCTCCCGAAACCTGACCGATCGGCAGCTCGATGCGATCCGCGGCTCTGGAGGGATCGTGGGCTTGAACTTCAATGTGGGCTTCCTCCGCCGTGACGGCGCGCGGGATACCGACACGCCGATCGCCACCATGGTGGATCACGTAGCGTATATGGTCGCACGAATGGGAATCGATCACGTCGCCCTGGGGTCAGACTTCGACGGGGCGACGATGCCGGCGGAGCTGCGGGACGCGGAGGGACTGCCCAAGCTGGTGCAGGCGCTCAGGGGCCGCGGCTTCGAGGGAGAGGATCTCCGCAAGTTGCTCCACGGCAACTGGGTCCGCGTGCTGCGCGAGACCTGGGGGGCGTAGCCAACCGGTCCCCGGCTCCACTCGTCCGCCGGGGCGGAGCGGTACTCTTCTCCCGCTAGGCATGCTTGAGCTTCTCGCGGTATTGCTGCCTGAATTTGGCCACCTTCGGCGCGACGACCGTGCGGCAGTACGGCTGGTCGCCGTTGTGCGCGAAGTACTCCTGATGGTAATCCTCCGCCTTGTAGAACGCGGTGAACGGTTTGATCTCGGTGACGATCGGGGCCGGCCAAAGCCTGGCTTCCGAGAGGCCCCGGACCACCTGCTGAATCACCTGTTGCTGCTCCGGCGAGTGGTAGAAGACCACGGAGCGATACTGCGTTCCGACGTCCGGCCCCTGGCGATTCAGCGTGGTCGGATCGTGTGTCGTGAAGAAGACTTGCAGGATCTCCCGAAGCGAGATCACCGACGGGTCGAACGTCACCTGGACGACCTCCGCGTGACCCGTTGTCCCGGTACACACCTGCTGGTAGGTGGGATTGGGCACGGTCCCGCCGGAGTAGCCCGATTCCACCTTCCGGACGCCCCGCAGATCGGAGAACACTGCCTCCGTGCACCAGAAGCAGCCTCCTCCGAGCGTGATTACCTCGCTGGCATGTGTGTGCTCCACAGTCTCGGCCTCCGCATTGTGCCTCGTGTCTTGTGGGATCCCGGTTCCCGGTCCGACATGGCGCAGCGCGCATCGTCGGTCGCGGCGAACCCAGGCGTGTCGCCGCGATCGCCGCCCGCGCACGTCGTCGTTCCTTCGTCCCGATCAACGCCCTACTATTCTAACGTCCCGGCGGCGCGTCGATTCCATAGAGTGTGGCCGCGTTGTCGTGGAGCAGCAGCCGGGCGACGTGGTCGCGCTCCTCGGCCGGGAGGAAGCCGCGCGCCTCGACCATCCGCGCGGCAGCGTCGACTGCTTCGCGCGCGTGGCGCGCTCCCAGCCAGAACAACTCGGGGATGGAGAAGGCGTCGGTGGCGAGCAGGATCTTCGTGGCCGGCGCCATCGCTAGCGCCTCCACGACCGCATCGGATGCGCCGTGCGCCAGAAACGGGACGGTCAGCGAAAGGTCTAGGTACACGTGCGGGTAGACCGACGCCAGCCACGCGGCCTCGCGCACGTACGGGTGACAGTGCAGGAGCACCAGCGGTGCCTCGCGAAACGCCGGGTCCTCGATGATCGGCCGCAGCCACACGGGGTTGACGAGGCGCAGGTCGAGGTCGCGGTCACCAAAACCCGCGTGAATTTGGACCGGCAGCCGGTGCCGCGCAGCCACCTCGAGCCCCTGTCTCAGCAGGGTGTCCAGTAGCGGCTTGGATTGCAGGCGTCGGTGACCGGCGAGAAACTCCGCGCGTGTCCGCCGGAAGGCCTGCTCAAGCGCCTCACGGGTCCACCGCTCGAGGGCGAGCCCCGTGCGATACCCGATGATCGTCTTGAGCGCCCACAGGTCGGCACGAGCGGCCCTCTCGATGCTGTCGACGAAGCGATCCTGAAAGTCCGCCCACGTGGAGGCGTCCGGTATCAGGCGCTCCGCCAGTGTTTCGAGTCTCAGCACGGGAAACGCGGGGCACGGGATCAGGACGCGCAGCTCTTCCAGGTCGTAGTGCTCCCGGGGACGCAATCCGAGGTCGACGAGGACGCCGGCGATCCCAGCGTCCGTGAACATCTCCCGGGTCAACCGGTCGAGCGGCCATCGCGCGCGAGCGTCGAAGACCGCGCTCTCCGTGGGGACGCACCCGAAGAAGGTCGCGAGATCTCGGAGCGCGCGGCGATAGAACAGGCTCCAGGGAACGTGATGGTCGATGATCTCCGCCGCGTCGCTCTCGGTGAAGCAGGCACGGAATTCGCGCGGTGTGGCCGGCTGCACGCGCAAGAGCGAGTGAGCGTGCTGGTCGAGCAGGTAGATCCCGGCAAAAGGTCCCCGCACGTCAGTACTTGAGCAGATGTGCCCGCACCTGTTCTTCGTGCGGGAGATTGCTCAGCGCATCGGATTCCGCGCGCCGGACCGCCAGATAGGACCTGGCGAGGGGGGCTCCGAGGGCGTCGAGCAGTACCGGGTCATCCTGAAGCGCCTCAACGGCCTGGTCCAGGCTGCGCGGCAGCGCGCGGACGCCTTGCGCGGCACGCTGCGCGTCGGAGGCATCGGCGGGGTCCTCATCGATAGGATCGCCGGCTGAGACCCCGCGGCGAAGGCCGTCCAGTCCCGCCGCGATGACGCCCGCGAGCGCGAGGTACGGGTTTGCGCTACCGTCCACGGTCTTCAGCTCCAGGTTGAACGAGGCGGGCCCACGGCGTGGCGTAATCAAGCGCACGGCGGCCTCCCGGTGGTCCACGCCCCAGCAGGCGAATGCACCGGCCCAGGCATGGGGCTGGAGCCGCGCGTACGAGTTCACGGAAGGCGTGGTCAGTGCGCACAGTCCGGGCAAGTGGCGGAGGAGGCCCGCGATCCAGGCGTCCCCTTCTCGCGAGAGACGCCGGGGGCGCTGCTCGTCGTAGAGCAGGTTGCGGGCCCCGCGCCAGAAGCTGATGTGCAGGTGGCACCCGCTGCCGGCGGCGTCCGTGAGGGGCTTTGGCGCAAACGACGCGACAGTGCCGTGCCGAAACGCGACGCCCCGCACCCCGTCGCGCACGAAGATGTGCCGGTCCGCGGCGGCAACCGCCGGCGCGTGATGAATCGAGACCTCGAACTGGCCCGGCCCCGACTCGGGGTGGAGCAAAACGACCCTGAGCTGCATCGCGTTCAGCGTGTCGACGAGATCGCGCAAGAAATCGTGGGCCAGATCATGTGCCATGGTCATGGCAAAGTTCGTACGGTCCGCGGGTTCGTATCCGGTGCCCATCGGCCGGAAGAGGTAGAACTCCGGCTCGAATGCGGCGTAGATTTCCACTCCCTCCGCGGCCGCCGCAGCGACGGCGCGCCGCAGGCAGGCGCGCGGGCAGTGCTCCCACGGGACGCCGGCAGCCGTAACGAAGTCCCCGAGCATCGTGGCGCAGCCAGGGCTATATGGAAGCGCCGTGAACGTCGCAAGGTCGGGCACAAGCCACACCTCGCCTATGGGAGCAAGGCCGCTCGCCGGGAGGACCGAGTCGGCCATCATGGGAAGCGCCTGCTGCGCGACCGTGAATCCCACTCCGTATTCGAGGGCGTCGTCGAGCTCATCGAGAGGAACCGCTTTCGCCCTGATGAGGTTGGCGTTGTCGCAATACGCAACGCGGACCAAGCTCACTCCCGCGGCGCGGGCCCTGTCGGTCAGAGACACCATGGTGGCGTACGGTTTCGAGGTGTGACGTCGGATCACCCCCACGCCGTGACTTCCATCGGTGTGAGTCTGCGCCAAGCAGCGAGGATATCCCGACAACCGCATGCAACTTGGGAATAGGTACAACAGGGGTGGGACCTCCGGATGTCTATCCAGCGTGACGTCCCGGAACGGATGGCAGCCCGGCGCGGCTACGCTCAGGGCATGCGCGACTCGATCGTCGATCGCATTCCGGCGTGAGGGAGGCTATGGCGCATTTCGGCGGGAAGCATGCAGCCTTGTTGACCATGGCCGGCGTGGTGGTAACCGCGCTCGCAGTCGGCCTGTGGTCCACGGAGCATGGCGGTGGTCTCGCGGGTTTCGTTGTGCCGGCAGGCCAAAGGCACGTCGCGTCGCCGCGCCCGCTGAGGTCCAACGAGCCTTTGCGGCGGCCCGCGCCGGCGACGCGACCGTCGACTTCGGAGCGCGCAACTGCCGCCGTCGGGGCCCGAGGGCGCACAACTACTCGCCCGGCATCGAGCGTGCCCTCGACGGGGCCCGCCACGCGATCGCCCGCCGGCGGCACGTCTTCGTCAGCGACACACACCTATCCATCCGCGAGGATCGGCGGCCGCCAAAGCGTCTCCAATGCATCGATAAGCGGTCCAGTGCGGATCCACTTGACGTTCCGCAGAGTATGGCATCCATTTACGCTTGAGGTCGGGCCAGCGTCGCCGCCCCCGTCGGTGACGCTGGTTTGCCCCACCTGCCCGCCGGATGCCGCTGCCACGACCGATTACTCGAGCTCCAAGTCGACCCGTCCGCCCCCAAACCCGGCCGGCAGCTATTGATTTCATCGTGGCCTACCGCCGGTTTCGTTACGGCGCACCGGTGCGACGTGAGGGTCCACATCTCGATTTCCCGCCCGCGCGGCAGGACTTCGCTGCCGCCAACGGGATTCACACCGTGACATTTGCCGGGTCGGGTGCGCTTCCGGACTTCATCGTGCCCGCCCGCAACTGCGGGGCCGCCTCGTCTGTGCTACAACGCGAAGATGCTGGCGCTGGTGGGCGGCGGCGTGCACAGGGGTGTTGGATACGATAATTCCGGTATCCCCCTTCCCGCGAATCCGCCCGGGCGGAACACGTACAGTTTGACGTTCACCAGGCCCGGAACGTTCACGTACGGGTGCGTCGTGCACATTCCGGAGGGATGCGCGGCACGATCGTGGGTCACGCCCTAAGGTGCGAGGTGGCCCAGGGACAGCAAGTCGGTGAAAGTCTCTCCCCGTCCCACTGGATCCCACGGCAGACATTTGAGAGGCGCGGCCGGAGCACCGCCGGAGGCGGTGCCGGCTTCTCCGGACCCGGCGTGGACTGACGCGGACGCGTGGGCGCCTCACCCGCAAGCGGGGTCAGCGGTGGCTATGCCTGAAGCACGTCACCAGGTGATCGTCAACGAGCCCGACGGCCTGCATGAATGCGTAGCAAATGGTGGGGCCCACGAACGTGAAGCCGCGCCGCTTCATGTCCTTGCTCATCGCCCGGGACTCCGGCGTTTCCGACGGGATATCGCCCGGGACCCGCCGGATCTTCCGGATCGGCGCGCCGTCCACAAATTGCCATACGTAGGCGTCGAAGCTCCCCAATGCGTCTTGGACTTCGAGGACCACCCTCGCGTTCGTAACGGCTGAAGAGATCTTGAGCGAGTTCCGGATCAGTCCCGGATCTCGCAGCAGCCTGCGGCGGCGCGCCGCATCGAACCGTGCGACCGCTTCCGGGTCGAATCCTGCGAACGCCTCGCGATAGCGGGGTCGCTTCCGCAGTACGGTGATCCAGCTCAGGCCTGCTTGGGCACCTTCGAGCACGAGGAATTCGAACAAAGCGCGGTCGTCGTGTACCGGGGTGCCCCATTCGGTGTCGTGGTAGGCGATCAATAGCGGGTCACCCGTCGCCCATCCACAGCGCGTCGCCATAGCGGTCGTCCTCTTTCGCACGAGGCCGCACCGCCGGTCTTCCATCGGTTCGGCATCGACGCGGGATCCTGATCCACCGGAGAGCCTCGCGTGACATCCGGATGGCCCCGGCAGCATCGGCCGCCAGCGTGATCGCGGCGCGGCGTATCTTCGGCCGGGTTCGGTTCCACCCCTGCCTTGTAGCCCGACCCACCGCTTCCATGCAGCCGTCGATGCGCTCGACCGTATCGGCGAGGGCGGCGAGGGCGTTGGTGGTTTGGTCGAGTTTCGTGGCGAACAGCGACAACTCGCGGGCGAGCGCGGGGAGGCCGGCCACGGCGAGGGCCAGGAGCGAGCCGGCTCGTGCCATGGTACGGCGCAGTTGAGCAATCGTGAGAACGAGGGCAACGGCCGCGATGGAGGCCGCGGCGGCCACGACGATGACGCTCACTTCGGCGATCACGCGCAACGACATCTGCATGCTCCTGGGCAGGATTTTCCTACCGGCCCGCGTGCGTTCTTCGTCCGCCACACGGACTTCCTTTGACGATTCTTCCCGTTTCCTTGCATCCCGGCACGGTGCGCAGCCGCCTCGTGGCGCCGGGGCCGAAGCGAGGCAGGCCTCGTCGTCTCCGACGGGGAACATCCCTGAATCCCGTGACGGCGCTCGGCCTCGCGCTCACGTTTACGGATGTATGAGGCTCTTCCGGCCCCTGAGTGCGGGCTGGCAAGGCCACCGTCTCCGGTGAGTTCAGGTGTCAGAATCGGATAGCGGAAGCTGCCTCCACGGCCTAGCATGAGGGTGGAGGTGGAGGCACATGGCGATGGGCGTAGAGACAGCAGGGGAGATCGACGATCCGAGGTGGCGCGCCGTCCTGTCACGGGACGCGGGCGCGGACGGCGCCTTCGTTTTCGCCGTGCGGTCGACGGGGGTCTATTGCCGGCCGTCTTGTCCCGCGCGTCGTCCCCGTGGCGCTCAGGTCGTGTTCTTCCCAACGCCGGCGGAGGCGGAGCGCGATGGCTTCCGCGCGTGTCGGCGATGCCGTCCCAAGGATGCGAATACCGGTGAGGAACAGGTGCGGCTCGTCCGCGACGCCTGCCGGTACATCGAGGGGCGGGTCGACGACGGGGCCGTGCGCCTCGCCGCGCTCGCCGCGCACCTCGGCCGCAGTCCGCATCACATACGGCGGGTGTTTACACGGCTCGTTGGGATCACCCCTCGGGACTATGCCGATGCGTGCCGCCTCGACCTGGTCCGGGCTCGCCTGAGGGCGCAGGAGGCCGTCGCGGCCGCTCTGTACGCGTCCGGATTTGGGTCGAGCAGCCGTTTGTACGAGCGCGCCCCCAAGGACCTCGGCATGACGCCTGCGGAGTATCGTCGGGGCGGCCGCGGGATGCGCATCGCGTACACGATCGTGTCCACGTCGCTCGGGCGTCTGCTGGTTGCGGGGACGGCCCGAGGAGTGTGCGCGGTGTGTCTCGGCGCCGACGACCACGTGCTGGAATCGGCGCTCGCCAAGGAGTACCCGGCCGCGGAGCGACGGCGGGACGACGCCCGGCTTGGGGCGAGGGTGGTCGCCATCGTGGACTACCTGCGGGGCGGAAGTCCGCACCTTGCGCTGCCGATCGATATTCAGGCCACGGCATTTCAGCGCCGGGTGTGGACGGCGCTGCAGAAGATCCCGTACGGTGAGACGCGGTCCTACGGCGACGTTGCCAGAGCGCTCGGCCAGCCGTCGGCAACCCGGGCCGTTGCTCAGGCGTGCGCAGCCAACCCGGTTGCGTTGATCATCCCGTGCCACCGCGTCGTGCGGTCGGACGGGGCGCCGGGCGGGTACAGATGGGGTGTCGAGCGGAAGCGCGCGCTGCTCCGCCGCGAGCGCGAAGTGGCCGGAACCCCGGGACCCGGTACGGCGCGGCGAATCGCGTCCACCGCACGTTGATCCCCCCAGGGCCGTCGCTGCCGGTGCGCCGGCACCTCGCCGGTCGCATATGCCGTGTGTCCACGTTCCTAGGTGCCGCCGGACGTCGTTCGTGGCGCGTTCGACAAGGATTCCACGTGGGACGGGAGGAATGCCTCCGCGCACGCTCCTGAACGGGGAGGCACGCGGATGCGGGCGGCCGTCTTTTACGAGGTCGGGAAGCCCCTAGTGGTGGAGGAGGTCGAACTCGCCCCGCCGCGAGTCGGTGAAGTGCTCGTGCGGATCGCCGCGACCGGAGTCTGCCACAGCGACCTGAACTACATCAAGGGAGATCTCACGATCCCCTTGCCGGTCGTCCTCGGGCACGAGGCCGCGGGTATCGTGGAGTCTGTCGGATCCGGCGTCACGTCGGTGCGTCCGGGCGATCATGTGGTGCTGCTGTTCGCGCCCGCGTGCGGGCATTGCCGGTATTGCGACGCCGGCCGCCCGCACCTTTGCGAGATGCGCTACCGAGTGCGTGGAAAGATGCCCGACGGAACGACACGGCTACGGCGCGGCGACCAGGAGCTCCACCACTTCACCTGTGTCTCGTCGTGGGCGGAGCAAGCCGTCGTTCCAGAGTCAGGGGTGCTCCCGATCACCAAGGATCTGCCGCTCACCATAGCCGCCTTGCTGGGCTGCGCGGTGACGACCGGCGTCGGTGCGGTGACGAATACCGCCCGCGTGCGTCCGGGGAGCAGCGTGGCTGTGTTTGGGCTCGGCGGAGTGGGACTGAATGTCGTGCAGGGGGCGCGCATCGCCGGGGCGGTAACGATCATCGGCGTGGACCTGCTCAATCACCGGCTTGAAGCCGCCCGTCGGTTCGGGGCGACGCACACGGTCAATGCCCGGGCGAGCGACCCTGTTCAAACAGTGTTGGAGTTGACGAGAGGGGGCGCGGACTACGCATTCGAGGTGATTGGGCGGGCGGCCAGCGTGCGGCAGGCGATTGACAGCGTAGCACGCGGCGGCGTCGCGGTCGTTGTGGGCCTGCCGCCGGCGCGGGAAGAACTGGTGCTGCCGGGCCCGGCTTTCGTCCTGGACGAGAAGACCCTGCGGGGGTGCTTCTACGGCTCGGCACGGTTGCGCTCCGAGATCCCGAGACTCGTGTCCCTCTACGCGGCGGGCCGGCTCATGCTCGATGAGTTGGTGACCGCTTCGTTTCCCCTCGACCGCGTCAACGATGCGGTGGCGGCTCTCGACCGGGGCGACGGCCTCCGAAGCATTTTGCAGATGTCCGCGGCATGACGCCCGTCCTGCGCTCGCTTCTCGCGCTCGTGCTCTGCCTCGGCTGCGGGTCGCCGGCGTCTTGGGCGGGGCCTCGTATCCTGCCCGGGCGGACTCCGGTTGGCGTCCCGTCCGAGTCCGGAGTGCCCACCGCTCCGGCCACCCTGCTCATGGAGGTCTCCACCGGAAAGATTTTCGAGGAGGACGGCGCACATCGCCGGCTTCCCCCGGCGAGTCTCGACAAGCTCATGACGCTGTACCTGACGCTCCGGGCCGTTCGCGACCACCGCATCGCGCTGGACACGCCGGTTACCGTGAGCGTAGACGCGTGGCGGATCGGGCGCACCGCGGAGAGCAGCCGGATGTTCCTGAACGCCGGCGACGTCGTGTCCGTGCAAGAGCTGTTGAAGGGCCTCATGGTGGCCTCGGGCAACGACGCGGCGGAAGCGCTGGCGGAGGCTGTAGGCGGCTCTGCGCAGCAGTTTGTCGCGATGATGAACGCCGAGGCCGCGGGGCTCGGCATGCGCGACACGCACTACGTGACGCCCCACGGGCTGCCCGCGCCCGACGAGTACACGAGCGCGTGGGACGTGGCGGTGATCAGCCGGCGCGTTCTGCTCGATTTCCCCGAGGTGGTGCGGATTACGAACGAGCGCTACGAGACGTATGGCGGAATCAAGCAGGCCAACTGGAACAACCTCGTCTTCAAGGATGCCCGCGTCGACGGGCTCAAGACCGGGCACACCACCGAAGCGGGATACTGCATCGCCGCAACGGCGGAGCAGGACGGAATGCGCCTCGTGGCGGTGGTGATGGATGCCCCTACCGTTGGGCGGCGCACCGATCTCGCCGAGGGACTGTTCGCGCAGGGGTTCAGCCGCTACGCACGCGTTCCGGTGCCGTGGGAACGCATTGTTCCTGCGTCGTTCAGAGTCTACGGCGGCACCGTCGGGGACGTACCCCTCGAAACCCCAGGACCGGTCGCCGTGGTCGTTGAGCGCGGCACGCGCCCTTCCCTCTCGG
>DASPUZ010000039.1:0-23095 GCA_035622635.1 bacterium
GCTAGCGGGCCATCGCGCCGCAGAACACGTCGGTCAGGGTGGGATCGAATTGAGAACCTCGGCACCGCCGGAGTTCGTGCAGAGCCTCCACGTGCGTGAGCGCGCGCCGGTGGAGGTGCGCACCAGTCATCGCCTCAAAGCTGTCGATGAGGGCGAGGGCCCGGTTAAGATAGGGAATCGCCTTTCCGCGCAGTTTGTCCGGATATCCAGCGCCGTCCCACCGTTCGTGGTGGTGGCGAGCGAGCGGGGCGATGTCCTCGAGGCTGGGAATGGCGCGCAGCATGGCGTTCCCGATCGCGGCATGTCGCTCCATGGGCTGGAGGTTGCAAGCCGCCGATGGAGGCGGACAGGCCGATCCCCCCGGGACTGGCGGGTCGCGTGGCGCGCCAACTCCTTACTCTACCTAGGGAGCCGCGGCAGCCGGATCGCCGCGCCGAGACCGCGGGAGCGCGCCGGTCACCTCAGGAAGAGGTGCAGAACGCCCGGGCGCGATCCTTTCCCGGCAGGTCAGAGTGTGAGCACGACCTTGGACGCCCGCCCCGTGCGGACCCACTCGAACGCCTGCGCGTAGTCGCCCACCGGCAGCACGTGGCTGACCCACTCGCGCGGTTTGACCGCGCCCGCGGCAACCATCGCCAGCATCGCCTCGTGCACCTGCTCCTCCTTGGCACCCATGCGGCGCACGCGCGGATGCCGGAGGGACTCAGGATCCCACGGACGGGAGGACGGCGCGATGCCGTAGACGAGCACCTCGCCTTTGGAGCCTGCGAGCGCGATGCACCGGGTGAGCGCCTCCGGGCTTCCAACCGCTTCGATCACGGTGTCGAACCCGCCCCGGGCCAACGCGTCGCGCACCAGGCCGGAGGACTGATCTCCGGTCAGGTACATGTCCGCCCCGAGCCGGAGAAACCAGCTGGCATAGCCCTCGCCGCGGCCGAAGACGATGATCGGCCGCGCCCCGAGGCGGCGGCTGAAGAAGCAGAACCCCCGGGCGGCCGGACCGGTGCCGACGATCGCTACGGCCCGGTCCGGCCCGATGCCGGCGGTCTGCACAAAATGCAGGGCCTCCTTCAGCGTGACCAGCGCGGCGGCCTCCGCGGGCCCGATCGACGGCGGCACCCGCTGCTGCTTCGCTGCCGCCCAGTGGACCGACAGGTCCGCGCCGTCCTCTCGGATCGCCTGCGCGTCGATCACGATCCCATACTCCGCCATGCCGCCCCACGTGCTCCGGCCACCTGACACGTGGTGGTCGTAGAGCAAGGGACGGAGCACGCGGTCGCCGATCCCGAAGTGGCGCACGCGCCCGCCGACGTCGACGATTCGTCCCACGGATTCGTGGCCGATCGCGGCGGGGTACGGCCCTGCAAGGAACTCCCCGTCAACGAGCTTGGTGTCGGTCCCGTTGCAGACGCCGCAGGCCTCGACCCGCACCAGCGCCTCGTACGGCGCGATCTCGGGCGTCGGCAGCTCTCCCAACGTGAGCCGACCGGGTGACACTGCAAGGACGGCTTTCACCGCATACTCCTTTCGACGACGCCTCTCTCGGACCCGCCGGAGGCGCCTATCCCCACCGCGAGAGTTTGGCGGACCCGCACGCCACGAGTGTCGCGCCAGTCATCGCCCGCGATTGGTCGGACGCAAGGAACAGGATCACGTCCGCGATGTCCTCCGGCCGCATCCACACGGCGTGGCCCGGGCCGGACGGATACGCCATGCGGTTGAGCCGCGTGTCGGTCTCGGCGGGGCAGACGGTGTTCACCCGGATCCCCTGTCCCAGTGTCTCCTGCGCAAACGCCTCGGCGATGTTGTTCAGCGCCGCCTTGCTGGCGCGGTAGATCGGGGCGATCCCCCCGCCGCCGAACGAGCCGATGGCGGACACCATGACGATGTTGCCCCGTCGCGCGCGGCGCATGACGGGCAAAACAGCGCGGGTGACGAGGAACACCCCGCGCAAATTCACGCTCATGATGCGGTCCCACATCTCCGTCGGCGCGTCGGCCAGCGGGCTGAAGTCGATCACGCCGGCGTTGTTCACGAGAATGTCGATTCGCCCGAACTCGGCCTCCGTCCGCCGGACGAGCTCGTCGACATCCGCTTCCTTCGCCACGTCGGCGGGAACCGCCAGCGCCCTCCGGCCCAGGCCCCGCACCTCGTCGGCCACCGCGGCGATCTCGCCTTCGCTGCGTGCGGTGACCACCACGTGCGCGCCCTCGCGCGCAAACGCCAGGGCGGTGGCGCGGCCGATGCCGCGGCCGCCTCCGGTGATGACCGTAGTCTGATCCTGCAGTCGCATGTGGCAGCCTCCCTACGCGTGGTGCGCGTGCGCGACCTGCCGCACGGCGTCGATGTTGGCTTCCGGCGTCCCGAGGTGCGTAACGCACCCGGGGCCCAGCATCAGGCGCTTGCCGCCGGTCTGCGCGATGGCGTCGCGCGCCTGGGCGGCCGCCTCCTCGGGCACGCCGCGCACGAACTGCCCCGTGCCCTCGTGGTCCAGCCCGGCGATCAGGACGCCGGAGAACAGGCCGAGCGCGTCCCGCAGCGCCGGGTTCCCGGGGCCCCGGTCGTGCCAGTTGACCGCCTGCACAGGGTACTGGCGGGCCGTCTCCAGCCGGATGCCGGACTTGCAGAGGTGCAGGATGTTGATCCACGTCCTCGCGCGCACCCGCTCCAGGATCGGCAGATCGTACGCCAGCCCGAAGGCCTCAAACGCGTCCGGCGAGAGCGCCCCCTCGCGGGCCGACTGGACCGCGAGGAAGAGGCCGTCCGCGCCCGCCTCAACGCACGCCTGCGCGAAGTCCGCGAGGGCGGCGCTGATGAGCTTCATCGCCCGGTGTACCTGAGGCGCGGATGTCACGGTGTGCTCGTGGACCGCCGGACCCGCGAGCTCGATGCCCACCGTCAGCGGCGAGAAGATGGTCGCCGCGATGGGCACGCGGTCCCCCAGGGCCTGCCGCATCATGCGCAGCATGGCCAGCTGCTCGCCGAACAGGCCCCGGGTCGGGTCGAACGGCTTGAGCTGCCCCCAATCGCCCGGCTGGCGGATCACGCAGCGCCGGACGGGATAGAAGCCTCCGCCGCGGTCGTACGGCTCGAACTCCGTCCCCCAGTGCTCGGTCCACGTACGGTTGAGAAACATCGCCTTCACCAGGTCGAAGTCCCACCGCCGCACGAAGCGCACGGTCGCCTCCGCGAGGCCCTCCGGCGTGGTGTCCTCCGGGGGAAGATGCCGCCACAGGGCAAACGGGATCCGGTCGACCGGCTCGCCGCGCAGCAGCCGTTGCACACGTTCCTTCGCATCCATGCCCATCACGCTCCTAGATTCGATACGAGATGTCCGCGGCGCGGGGCGGCCGGCCCGTCGACGCTGCCGAGGCCGTCGCTCACTCCCACACCAGCACCATGCCCAGGATGTCGTCCGGGTGATCGAGGATCAGGCGATACGCGTCCACCGCCTCACGGCCGGGGATGCGGTGCGTGATCAGCGGCCGGATCGCGAGGCGCCCCTGAGCCAGCAGGCGGAACGCGCGCCGCACGCCGTCGAGGTCGAACCCCCAGGGGAACGCGACGGTCGTTCGTTTTACGTGGGTGTCGTGGAAATCGACTTGGAGCGGCTCGGGGAAGTATCCTTGAAGGCAGAGCTTGCCCGGGCATTTCAGCAGGCTCACGTCCGAGGCGAACAGCCGGCTATCGCCCGAGGTGTCCACGACGAGATCGGCGCCGTCGGGGCTGACTCGGCGCACCGCGTCCGGCAGGCTCTCGCGGCGGGCGTTCACCACCACGTCCGCACTGTACCGCCGCGCCAGATCGACGCGCCGGTCGATCATGTCGCTCGCGATCACGTAGGCGCCGACGCAGCGGCACAGCTGGGCCGACATCTGGCCGACGATGCCCTGGCCGATGACAACGGCGAGGTCGCCGAGCGCGGGGGGCGTCAGCGCCAGGCCCACTTGGCTCACTGCGGCGAGGGCCGCGAGCGCCGCCTCGTCCGTCTCCACCTCCGGTGGCACCGGCACCGCGCGGCTGTAGTGCGAGACCGCCCAGCTGGAGTGAGAGCCGCCGCCCGTCAGGCTGTCCGCCGGATCCAGCCGCATCGCCCATGCGCCCAGGTATACGCGGTCGCCCGGCTTCAGGCCGACGACAGACCGGCCAGCCTCCTCGATCACCCCGATGCGCTGGTACCCTGGGATCAGCGGATAGCGCTCACCGACGCCCTTGACGCGACCGGTCAAGTACCACCGTTCCGTGCCGACGCTGATCCCGCTCACGAGCGTCCGAACGAGAATCTCATCGGCTGCGGGCTCCGGCAGCGAGATCTCCCGCAGCTCGACCCGCTCGCGCGCGACAAACACGACCGCCTGACACGTCCGTCCCGACACGCACACCCCTCCTTCGGCCGGCCGCCTGGGACCGGGTCACGCCTTCAGCGTCACCCGGCTGCCCGTCCGTGCCGACTCGTACGCCGCGTCCACCAGCTGGACGACCCTATATCCGTCGGTCGCGGTGACCGGCGGGTGGCGGTCGCCGAGCACCGCCTCGACAAAGCCGCGCACGGCGAACTTGAACGAGTCGAAGTAGACGTTCGGCAGCTGAAACACGCTCGCGCCGTGGATGCGCCGGGTGCCGGTGCGCCAGTCCGCGGGCTCTAGGCGCCGGTCGTCATCCGCAGAGAACAGGCTCAACGCGCCGTGGGCCACGTCCACGAGGAGCGTGCCTCGGTCGCCGTACGCTTCGAGCCGCTGGTCCCATCCTTCCGGAAAACCCAGCTCCCACGTGCTCAGCTTGGTCGAGTAGCTCGCCACCATCTCTCCCAGCGCGCCGTTCTCGTACTCGAGGTGCAAAAGCGCGTTGTCCTCGCCCTCGATCTCCTTGCGGACGGCGCGCGCCAGCGACGCCGAGACCGCGCGGGCTTCACCCGCGAGCGCCCGCATCATGTACAGCACGTGCACGCCGGTGTCGGCCAGCACCCCTCCGCCACACCGCTCGCGCGACAGCCGGTAGCTGCCGGCACGGATGGGGGGCCAGCCGTAGCTCGCCCCGCGGACCATGAACACCTGGCCGACGGCCCCCGCCTCGACCAGCGCCCGCGCCTGGGCGACGACTGGGTTGAAGAGCAGGTTGTGCCCGACCATCAGGCACACGCCGGCGTCCTCGACCGCGCGGATGATCTCGACGCACTCCGCCCCGGTCCGGGCCAGCGGCTTCTCAATGTAGATATGCTTGCCGGCCTGCGCCACGCGGCACACCGCGTCGACGTGGAGGTCGTGGGGCAGGCAGATGTCGACGGCATCGATGTCCGACGCCAGCATCTCGTCCAGGCTGCCGAACCACAGCGGGGCGCGCCACGCCTCGGCCTTCGCCTGTGCGACGGCGGGAAGGATATCCGCCGTGGCTCGAATCACCGCGAGCGAGGGGATCTCCAGGTACCCCTGAGCGTGGCGCTCCGCGATGTTGCCGACCCCGACGATCCCCACACGCAGCGGACGACTGACCATTGGTCTCCTCCAGGATTAGGCGTGGCGACGGATGCGCGGATCGATCGCGTCGCGCAGAGCGTCCCCGAACAAGTTGAATGCCAGCACGGCGAGAATGATCGCCACCCCCGGTGCGAACATGGCCCAGGGAGCGCGGATGAGGTACACGTAGCTACTGCCCAGCATCTCGCCCCATTCCGGGTATGGCGGCTGCTGCCCCAGGCCCAGGAACCCGAGCCCAGCCGCCTCCACGATGGCGCTCCCGACACCGAGCGTCGCCTGCACGATCAGCGGCGAGATGGAGTTTGGCAGGATGTGGCGCAGCATGATGCGCGGCGCACGCGCCCCCATCGCATGGGCGGCGGCTACGTACTCGATCTCGCGGATGCTCAAGGCCGTGGACCGCGTCAGGCGGGCGAAGATCGGGACGCGAATCACGCCGATGGCCAGCAGCGTGTTCATCAGGCCGGGGCCGCGCAGAGAGACGACGGCGATGGCCAGCAACGTCGTCGGAAACGCCATCATCGTATCCATGACCCGCATCAGGACCCGGTCGACGAGGCCGCGCTGGGTGCCGGACACCAGTCCGACCATCCCGCCGACGACCATCGCCAGCAGCACGGAGATCACCCCGACGCCGAGCGAGAGGTGCGCACCGTGCGCAATGCGGCTGGTCACGTCCCGACCGAGCTCGTCGGTCCCCAGCCAATGCGCGCGCGACGGCGGCTGGAGCCGCGCGGCGATGTCCTGCGTCAGGGGATTCTGGGGGGACGCGGCCGGGCCCAGGCACGCCAGCAGCAGGAAGAACACGAGCAGCGCCATCCCGGCGCGCCCCGACGGGTCGCGCCGCAGCGCCCGCCACGTATCGGCGAACTGGCTCGACTGGCGCGGGGCGAGACCGTCGCGCGTAGCGGTAGGCGCCGGCAGCGTCGGGGTCACCACGCCGGGCCGGTCACCGGATTCCCGCCGCGCCCCGCCGCCGGCCGCTCATTGGTACTGAATGCGCGGGTCCAGCCACGCGTACAGGATGTCCACGAGGAAGTTGGTGGCGATGAAGACCAGCCCGATGAACAGCGTCATCCCCTGCACCACGGGATAGTCCCTCGTCTGGATCGCTTCGTACACCCAGCGGCCGATCCCCGGCCATGCGAAGATCGTCTCGGTGAGCACCGCCCCGCTGAGGATCACGCCGAACTGCATCCCCAGCACCGTCACCACAGGCAGCATCGCGTTCTTGAGCGCGTGGCGGACGACGACGGCTCTGCCCGCCAGCCCCTTCCCGTACGCAGTCCGGATGAAGTCCTGCGCCATCACGTCGAGCAGGCTCGAGCGGGTGATGCGTGCGATGATGGCCATCGGCACCGTGCTCAGCGCGCACGCGGGAATCGCTAGATGCGCGACGGCGTCCCCGAGCCCCCGCCAGTTACCGGCGACGACGCTGTCCAGCACGAACAACCCGGTGACCTTGACCAGGACCGTGTCGGTGCCCAAACGGCCACCCGGAGGCAGCCACTTGAGCTGCACCGCGAAGAACCAGATGGCGATCAGGCCGAGGACGTAGATGGGCATCGAGACGCCGACCAGCGCCCCCACCATCGACGCGGTGTCAACCGCGGACCCGGGCCGCATGGCGGACACGACCCCGGCCGCCAGCCCGACGACCACCGCGATCCCCATCGCCGTCAGGGCGAGCTCCAGGCTGGCCGGCAGGCGGTCACCCAGCTCCGCGGCGATGGGGCTGTTCGTCTGGATGGACTGCCCCAGGTCGCCGTGAAACAGGTGCGCCATGTATTTCAGGTACTGGACGTCCAGCGGCTGGTCGAGGCCGAGCCGCGTGCGGATCGCGGCGATGTCCTTGGGCGTGGCAATGTCTCCCGCCATGACAACCGCGGGGTCGCCGGGAATCAGGTGGATGAAGAAAAACACCAGGATCGAAACGCCCACCAGGACCGGCACGAGCTCGACCAGCCGCCACAGCGCAAACTTGAGCATCGCCCTCCAGCGGGAGTCGCTGCGCCTCCGCGCCTCCCGAGTCGCCGCTACCTGGTCATCCAGGCGTACTGGTACTGCTCCTGCCGCAGGACCGACGTCGGAAAGTCCTTCACCCGTGCGCTGGCAAGCACCGCGCCCGTCCGGGCGAACACGACCGGAATGCGGGCCATCTCGTCGTAGGTGATCTTCGCGGCCTGCTTATACCACTGGGCCCGCTGCTTTTGGTCCACATGATACTGCGCGTTCTCCATCAGCGTGCGGACCCGCGCGTTGTCGTAGTTCCCTTCCTGCGCGGCCTTCTGCCCGTAATAGGTGTAGAGCAGCCAGGAGGGATCCATCACCGACGACCAGCCGCCAAACATCCACATTGGGTACTTGCCGGCACGGTTGTTCATGTAGGCGCCCCAGTCCTCGGTCTTGAGCGTGACCCTGATCCCCACCGCCGCCAGATCGGCCGCCATCTTCTGCGCGATCTCCTTCGGCGCGGGATAGTAGGGCCGCGCGATCGGCATGTACCACAGGTCCGTGTCGAGCCCGTTGGGGTAGCCGGCCTCCGCCAGCAGCGCCTTGGCTTTGGCGGGGTCGTGGGGGATCGGCGGCAGATCCGGATTGAACGCCCAACTGGTCGGCGACTGCGCCTGGTTGCCCGGTGTGGCCATCCCCTGATAGAGGGGCATCAGGCCCTGCCGGTCGATGGCGTACGCGATCGCCCACCGCACCTTGACGTTGCCGAGCGGCTTGAGGTCGTGGTTGACGTTGATCGTGCCCACCGCCCAGTAGTCGCGCAGATAGACCTGCAGAGTGCGGTCGCTCCGTGCGGTCACGACGTCGTCCGGGTTCGGATCGTCCATGGCGTTGATCGCGCCGGCCTTCAGCTGGAGGAAGCGCGCTGTCGAGTCCGGGATGACTTTGATGACGGTCCGATCAAAGTTGGCTTCGCCCCAGTAGTCCTTGAACCGCTCCATGACCACCTGGTCGCCGCGCCGCCACTCGACGAGCTTGTACGCACCGGTCCCGACGGGGTTCTTGAAGACGTTGTCCGGATCGGCCTTAATCGACGCCGGGCTGTTCAGCATGAAGGCCGGGCCCGCCAGGTATGCGAGAAACGGCCCCATCGGTTTGTCCAGCGTGAACTGTACTGTGTACTTGTCCAGGGCCTTCACGTCTTTCATCGTGCCGGGGAAGCCGCCCATCAGGAACTGCCAGACATTGAAGTCTCCCTTGTGGTACGGGTTGTCGGCCAAGCGCCAGCGGTCGAAGTTGAATACGACCGCGTCGGCATCGAAGCCCGTGCCGTCCTGGAACTTGACGTTCCGGCGCAGGAAGAACCGCCACACTGTCCCGCCGGCGGACGATTCCCACTTCTCGGCGAGCGCCGGGATCAGCTCGGTCCCGCCCGGCTTGACGGCCACCAAGCCCTCGAACATCTGGACCACGCGCGACTCGGACTCGTTCTCCTTGGTCTCGCACGGATCGAGGGTGATCGCGTCGCCGCCGCGGGAGAAAACGAAGGTCCCTCCCTTTATGGGCGTGGGCGCCGCGGCTAGCGCGGCCGGACCGCGGCCGAGCTCGAGGCCGGGCAGCCACCGTGCCACGGCGGCGCCGACCCCGGTTGCCGTGGCCGTGCTGAGGAACTTGCGCCGGGTCACCTGTCCGTTCGGCGTCGCTCCATTCGCAGGCATGTCTCCCCTCCTTGTGGGCGATGGACTCCCGTCCCGGAACTGTATCATCCACAGTGCGATCGATGTCCGTCCGAACTGTGTTTTCCTCGTCCGGCACCGCCGGCCGCCGGACGGTTGTCGCTGGCTAGTCGAGCGCGCGGCGGAGGTTACTGTCGCCGCCGATCTTGAGCGCCTCCTCCAGAGGCACGCGGGTGCGTTGCAGCGATGCCGCTGCGTCCGCGAGCGCCGCGCGCGCGGAGACCTTGCCTGCGGTGACCTCTGGGATCACCACCCGATTGATGAGCTGCTGGACTTCGAGCAGCTGCTCCCCTACGTGAAAAGGCCCGGTGTGGCGCGCAAGTTCCGCGTACACCGGGGCGACGCGCTGGCCTCCCAGGAACCCGTACGCGTACTCTTTGACGGCCGGCTCGTCGTACGCCGCGAACATTGACGGGGGCAGGAAGTTCTCCCGCAGCATCCCCAGCTGTGCACGCACGGTGAGCCGGGAGAACGCCAGCAGCTCGAACGCGATGTCCTCGTCCGGCCCGCGGATCACGACCGCGCACATGCCGCCGCGGTAGCCACCCCGGTAGTCGCCCGGGTCGAAGGCCGGGGCGAGCGCGACGCGGAACTGGCCGGCCATATCGGGCAGGCCCATGCGCATCTCGTTGGCGCCATACCACGCGGGCATGTACGCGCCGACCACGCGGCCGTCGCGGTAGGCTTGCCACATCTCGGGACCATAGAAGCTGGCCGTCGGCATGGCGATCTGGTGCGTGAGCAGCAGGTCCCGGTACAGCTCCAGTGCCCGAATTGTCGGCTCGCAATCGAGCATCGGCCGGCCCGAGGCGTCGAACCACCCGCCCCCGGCGTGAATCGCCAGCGGCTGGATCTGGTTGAACCCAGAGGTGTCGAGCGCGAGCATGTACGCGCCCGTCGTTCGCTTCACCTCTAGGCCGATGCGGATGAACTCATCCCACGTGCCGAAGCGCGTCGGGTCGATGCCGAGCCGGTCGAACGCGTCCGCGCGATAGAAGTACGCCGAGCCGGAGAACACGCTCGGGAGGCCGTAGACACGGCCGTCCCAGGTGCAGGGTTCCCACCCCGTACACTGATCCCGAAGATCGGCGACCCGGTCCGTCATGTCGAGCAGCGCCGTCCGCAGGCCGCCCTTGATCGCGATCGGCACTTCGAAGTTGGTGTGCAGGTCCAGGATGTCGGCCTGCTTGCTACCCTGCGCGAGCGCCTTCAGCACCTGCTCCGTCGCTCCCTGCGCCGGTTCGGGAATCTCGACTGTCAGGTCGAGTTCCGGGTGCGCCGCGATAAACTCCGGCACGCACCGACGGAGGATGCTGGCCTGGAGTTGCCATTGAAGACGCGCCGTCAAACGGACTCTGCGCTTGCTCATAACATCACTCACCACACGCCTCGCTGGTCGGCCCGCGCAACAAAGCACTCAGGGCCCGCCGGCCCTTGCTCGTATTGCCGCCATGCGGTCCCTTTGTTGACAACTGCTGGCAGCGATGATATCATAGATGTCGACAGTCTACCATCGGTTGTAGACATTACGAACGAATATTCGTAATACCGAAGGCCAGTTTCCACATCCTGCCTAAGCAGAAGGGCAGGAAACGGTCTCACTAGGATCGCGAGACCATGTCGTCAGGTTGACAAGGGGTCCTGATGGCCTCAGAAACGCCGAGACTCCGCCGCCCCACGCGCCTCCGCATCGTTGACGACGTGCGGAAGAGTCTGGAAGACGCCATCCTCTCGGGACATATGCAGCCCGGCGAGCGCCTGCTAGAAACGCCGCTTGCAACACAACTCGGCGTCGGCCGAACAACGGTGCGGGAGGCGCTCCTCGCGCTCGAACGGGACGGTCTCGTCGTCAACGAGCCTCGCCGGGGCGCCTTCGTGACTCGGCTGTCGCCCGCGGACGCCTCCGACTTGAGGATGGTGCGCGCGCTCCTCGAAGCGTTCGCGGTTCAACTCGCCCGCGACCGGTTCGATGGTCGGCTCATCGATGAACTGAGTGCGCTCGTCGGCAAACTGCGGGCGTGCCAGCTCCCGGACGACTTCCCCCGCTTGATCCAGATCGACCTCGCCTTTCACCGGCTTTTGGTGGAGCGCGCTGGATCGCGGCGTCTGCTCGATATCTGGTCGGCGCTGAACGGCCAGATCGGGGCGCTGATGCTTCTCGGTGTGGAGCGACGGCACGCAACCATCGATGACGTCCTCGCCTATCACGAGGGGGTGCTGAGCGCGATGCGCGCTCGCGACCCCGACCTGGTGCAGCGGCGGATCATTGACCACGCCATCGGCGATCTCCCGCAGTCCACCGCCGTGCGCGAGTCTATCGTGCAGGTGCTGGAGACGCTGGCCACTAGGGATTTTGCAGGGTCCCGCCTTCCGCCCGACCAGAGCCCCGACCAGCCTGACGATCGTTGAGTCGTTTGCGCCCAGCCCACCATCGACAGCAAACGGGGATCCCTCTGCCGGACGAGATCGGTCGCGGGGTGCGAAGTTCCCTACGCTGTCTCGCGCAACCGGCCGACCCGGCACGCGAGACCTTCGAAGTCGAAGAAGGAGGACCGTCATGACGCACGTGGCCTCGGCCGACCGTTACACGCGCATGCCGTACCGCCGCTGCGGGCGCAGTGGCCTGAAGCTGCCGGCAATCTCGCTCGGCCTGTGGCAGAACTTCGGGGGGGAGCGCCCGTTGGAGGCCAGCCGCGCGATCATCTGTCGGGCGTTCGACCTGGGCATCACGCACTTCGATCTGGCCAATAACTACGGACCGCCGTACGGATCTGCCGAGGAGAACCTCGGCCGCATCCTGGCGACCTCGCTCGCCGCGTACCGCGACGAGCTGATCATTTCCACCAAGGCCGGCTGGGACATGTGGCCTGGACCCTACGGGGACCTCAGTTCCCGGAAATACCTCCTGGCCAGCCTCGACCAGAGCCTGCGCCGCCTAGGCCTGGAGTACGTGGACATCTTCTACTCCCACCGCTTCGATCCCGAGACCCCGCTCGAGGAAACCATGGGGGCGCTCGACACCGCGGTCCGCCAGGGGAAGGCCCTCTACGTCGGCATCTCGTCGTACTCGGCCCGCCGGACCAGGGAAGTGGCGGCGATCCTGCGGCGCCTGGGAACGCCGCTGCTGATCCAGCAGCCGTCGTATTCCCTCCTGAACCGCTGGGTGGAAGCGGAGCTGCTCGGCGCGCTCGAGGAGGAAGGCGCGGGGTGCATCGCCTTCTCTCCACTGGGGCAGGGGCTGCTGACCGACAAATACCTCGAGGGTGTTCCCGCCGGCTCGCGGGCCGCCCAGGATGGGTCGTTTTCCAGAGCGTTCCTGACCGAGGAGACCATGGCAAAGGTTCGCACGCTGAACGGCATCGCGGTCCGTCGCCATCAGTCGCTGGCGCAGATGGCCATTGCGTGGGTCCTCCGCGACCCCCGCGTGACGTCGGCCCTCATCGGTGTCGGGAGCATCGAGCAGCTGGAGCACAACTTGGCGGCGCTCGCCAACCTTGGCTTCACCGCGGATGAGCTCGCGGAGATCGACCGGTACGCGACGGAGAGCGGCATCAACCTGTGGGCCGCCCCTGTCGCGTACTGAGGCGCCCCGCGACGCGCTGCAGCGGAACTCGGCCGCGCGAGCCCCGGATCGACGCCGATGCCATAGCCTGACCCGTGCGCCGAGTTGGTGCCCTCGGCGCGTCCACCCGCACACCGCCATGATGGGGTCCTAACGCCCGGGTGTGCCTGAGGCGTCCACGATCACGCGCTCCCAAGGGACTCGTTCGAGCAGGTGCAGGGCGCCCGATCTCGCCGTTTCGCCCTCGGGGCGCACCGGAGTGCGCCCGAGGGACACAGCTCCAAGCTCGATGATCCGCTGTTAGTTTAGTTTGCCATGAAAAACATGATCCGAACGTCAGATCGGGTGTGGAGCGGATGGTGCATTACGGGAATGAATGGCCCTTTTGGCCCGAGCCTACCGCTTGGCATCGATCACCACCATTCGATCCAGATTGTGGGTCAGAATGCCGAACCCGAGCCACAGGTCGGCGCCATCCCGTCCCCGCAATCGACTGTGGCGCCAGGCATACTTGCGACTCCCCAAGCTGATCGTCGCTTCTTGACCACTCCGCCATCGTTGCTGTCGCCGGAACCACCGCTGGCGTTCATGCGCTGCGCGGCCCGCTCCAAGTCTTCCTTTATACGGGAGGCTGATCCACTTGACGCCGGCGTTGCGCAGCAGCTCTTCGTTGTCTTTGGCGCCAAACCCACGATCGGTGGCGACGACGTGCGGAGTGCGCGGGACGGTCTGTGTATGGCCCGCCACGGCAGCGGGCAACAGGCCGCCGTCTTCGGGATTCCGCACGTACACTTCGTAGTGGGTGATGACCCGATCCTCCGTTTCCGTGAGCAGCGCCTTGTAGCCAAACTCCGTTCTTGCACTCAGCTTCCCGCGGCGGATGGGCCGGGCCTCCGGGTCAAAGACGCTCACGAGCCGATCCGGGATCGTCGTCGTGCCGCGGATCCGGAGCCGCGCTTGCTCCATGACGCGCGCGGCCAACTGCAACTCGCGCCGCAAGTGCAGCCGAGTCCGCTGGACCAACGCCGCTGTCCGGCCCTGGACGTGCTGGCCGAGGTACCGGCTGTTGCGCAGGACGCGCTGCGCTTGCCGGCTGATTTGTCGCGTACACCGCAGGACTCGCGCGGTTTGCCTCAGCACCGCTGCCTTCGCCTCATCCGTGCGCATCCGGAGACTGCGCCCCACGGCGGCGAGCGCGCGCTTGATGCTCCGCGCCCGCGAGCGAAACGCCGTGCGGACTGCCGCCCCCGCGGCGTGAAGGTGGCGGACCGTCCGCGTCACCATACGCGCGCTATCGGCCAACAGGCCGATGTCCGTGGGATAGTCGATGGGGGCCTGTACCACCGTCGTGTCCACGCGCAGCTTGCGGCTCCGCAGGAGTTTCTGCTCGGTGGCCCGCTGGACCAGCAGACGGTTCAACTCGTGCACGATGTCGGGGCCGTACTTCCGGGTCAGCTTGCTGAGTGTCGTTGGGTGGGGAACCGGAGCATCGAGCGCGAGATGGCAGAAGCGGCGCCAGTGCAGGCTGTCCGTCACTTCTCGGACCAGCATCTCATAGCCCAACCGGTACCGGTGCTTCAGGTACATTAACCGCAGATACGTCTCCACAGGGACCGTCGGCCGTCCGACCAGGGTGCGGAAGCACCGCAGGTAGGGCTCGAAGAACCGCTCGTCCGCCAGACACCCGTCGACGGCGGTCAATTCGGCACTGAGGGTACGAGCTTGGGGCGACAGCAGTTGGTCCCACAGCGACCCTTGCGGATCCCTCAACCGCAGCATGGCTGGCCTTGGAAGCAGGAGCGGCGAACCGGAGCACGAAGAAACGACATCGGATTCCCTCGGGTGTGTCGTACGGGTGTGGCTTGGCCGTCGCATCAGTTCGATTCGCCGGACGGGAATCCTATCATTTTGTCGCTCGTGATGCGCAGAAATCCTGATTTTGTGAGGCTTCGCGCCGCCGTATTTCATGGCGAACTAGTCTAGGTGAAGTGAAGTGAAGCACCGAACAAGAACTGGCAACATCAGTACGAATCGGAGGGACGTCTTGCCACGGCATCATGGCGGGGGCGCCCAGTGCGCGGCATCGTGCGAAGGACACGACTAACATGGTGAGAGTCGGCACCGCGATCTGGCTCCGTGAACCCATCAGACCATGGTGTTGTTCCTGGCACACGCGGCGAGCCGTCGCGGCGGCGGTCTCCGCTCGGGATCTTGTCCAGGTCGGATGGCAGTCCCACAGTCAACTTGTTCGTCGGCTGGGTTCATCATGACTGCGGACCGACGAAATCGAGGCCATTCCAGAACGCGTCGGCGAGGCGCCAGGCGCGTGGGCAACAGGGACGATCATTTTCCCGTTCGGGATAGCCTCGCGACAGACAAGGGCCGGAAACCCTCGGACGCGGAGATTGACAACGTTGATCGCAAGCTGCTCGAGCTGCTCGCGGAGGACGTGCGCCGTCCCTACGCTGAGCTTGGACGGAAGGTTGGCCTCTCCGCGCCGTCGGTCCATGCAAGGGTCCGGAAGCTTGAGCGCCGCGGCATCATTCGGCGACATACGATCGAGACCGATGCCGACCAACTCGGGTACCATGTGGCCGCGCTTGTCTCCGTCCTGCAGCAACCGGGCTTTCACTGGGAACGCCTGGAGTCCATGTTTCGCGAGATGCCCGCGGTAGAGGCAGCCTACAGCGTGACGGGTGAGGAGACGTATGTGCTGCTCGTTCGCGTTGGGACTTCGGCCGATCTCGAGGAGTTGCTGCGGAAGATTAATTCGCTGGAGGGTGTTGCGAGGACGCGAACCAGCCTTATTCTCTCGACGACCTTTGAACGCCACCGGATTTGAACGGGATGAGGCCCTCTAAGACATCTGCCATATGTCATAAGTTCTATGCTTTGATTGACCCCCATATCATAAGGTGATAAGCTACACATGATAGGGGGTGTGAATGTCATGCTTGAGTCGCCGGTTGCGCGTGATCTACAACGGCCCTTTGTGCGTACCCCATTGCCGGGCCCTCGGGCGCGCAAGCTCCTGGAGCGCGACTCGAGGTCGCTATCGCCGAGTTTCACGCGTCCCTATCCACTCGTTGTGAAGCGTGCCGCGGGTCTCTGGGTAACCGACGTTGATGAAAACTCTTTCCTCGATTTCACGGCTGGCATCGCGGTGACGGCCACCGGCCACGCCCACCCGGCTGTTGTGGCAGCGATAACCGACCAGGCGTCCCGCTTCGTGCACATGTCGGGAACGGACTTCTATTACGAGCAAGAGATCGCACTCGCCGAGCGCCTGCTGGCGCTGGCGCCCGTCCCGCGTGGAGGCCGCGTGTTTTTCACCAACTCCGGTGCCGAATCGATCGAGGCCGCGATGAAGCTGGCGAGGTGGGCAACGCGACGCCCGCACTTCCTCGCTTTTACCGGAGCGTTCCACGGTCGGACCTTCGGTGCGCTATCGCTCACCGCGAGCAAGTCGCGGCAGCGCGAGGGATTCACGCCGCTGCTGCCGGGTGTCTACCACGTCCCGTTCCCGTCCGCGAGCCCGCATGGTGTTCCCACTGACGCGGTGCTGGCGCGGATCGAGACTATTTTCGATAGTCTTGCCGCTGCCTCGACCTTCGCGGCCGTCTTCGTCGAGCCTATTCAAGGTGAGGGTGGGGTCATTGTTCCCCCAGAGGACTTTCTACCTCGATTGCGAGCTCTGACCCGGCAGCACGGCATTCTTCTCGTTGTCGATGAGGTTCAGACCGGGATAGGCCGCACCGGACGTATGTTCGCACTCGAGTACTCGGGCGTGGAGGCCGACATTGTGTGCATCGCCAAGGGCCTGGCCTCCGGCCTCCCACTGGGCGCGATCATCGCCGGGGGAGACTTGATGAGATGGCCTCCAGGTTCTCACGGAAGCACCTTTGGTGGGAATCCAGTTTGTTGCGCGGCGGCACAGGCGACGCTCGAGCTTGTCGAGAACGGTTTGATGAAAAACGCCGCGGTGGTCGGGCTGGCGCTGATGCAGGGGTTGCGCGAAGTTGCGGCCCGGCACTTGCCGACGGTTTCGGAAGTCCGTGGCCGAGGACTGATTGTGGCGATGGAGTGCGTCTCGCCTGAAGCGGCAAAGTCGTTGGTAACAGCTACGTTCCGGCGTGGACTCCTGATCTTGCCCGCCGGGACACAGGCTGTACGGTTCATTCCTGCTCTTACGGTCAGCAAGTCCGAGGTTGAAGTGGCATTGACTATCGTTGAGGACGCACTGGCAGAGGTGGAAGAGACGAACGGATGACGCCGCTTGTAAACTGCCGAACCTCCCCAGTGCGCGATCGAAGGTGCCGGGATTTGGACGAGTTCGGGGTTGCCGGGGAATGTGTGTCCCGTTAGGTGTGTTTGTGTTCAGGATGCGCTAGGCGCAAGGCCAGGTTCGAGACCTGGCGGGCCGACCAGTGTAAAGAATTCGAACCGCCGAGACTGCAACGATCTCCAGCACGCTGCACGATAGAACGGAACTTTCGCCCCGGACCGTTTCAACGTCTCCGCTGAACGAGTTGGATGGGGTTGCCGTCCGGATCAGCGACCCAAACCGCGCGCAGCTTGCCATGGAGAAAGTCATGGGCAGGAGAGAGCAGAGGCACGCCTTTGGCGACCAGGGCGTTCAATGCGGCGTCAGTGTCGTCGGTCCAAAGAACGATTTCGATCCAGCGCCCTTCCCCTTTCAAAAGAGGGTTGTGATGCTCCTTGGCTGCTTTTATTGTAGCAATTCCGAGAGTGAATCCATCCAACTTGAGTTCAACATGGACCGGTTCGCCTGACGCCGGAGTGCGAAACGTCTCAACAAAGCCTAGTTCCGAATAGAAGACCACGGCCCGAGGAAGATCACGCGAATAGAGATTTATCATTGGCGCTCTGAACGTGAGCATACCGTCCCTCAATTGTCATTTGGAACGTTGAATTCGAGAGCCGTCCTGAAAAAACTTCACCGCCTCAATTAGGGACGGTCGGGTACTTCGAAGCCGAGAGAATGTAAGTAAACCGCAACCTCTCGGTGTGCGGCTTCTTGCTTGGCCTTCGACGCGGCAAACGCCATCCCGTCCACGAACCTAAGGTGTTTCGTCAAGATGTCCAGAACGTCGGCACTTATCTGCGTCCCGAACTTACCCGTACGGTTCGGCTCGTTGTATACGTCAAGGTAGAAGAATTGATTAACGTAGTCGGCACCAGCGGTTGCCTCGCTAGTCGGTGTATACACATAATGTTCACACAATATCGGGACCGTTGGTGGCCTCTCACCGGGGTCCTCCGTTTCAAACTCCCAGGGCTGGTTGTCATGTCCGCAGTATGGACACGTCGCCACGGTAATCACCCTCCTGCTACTGCTTTCTACTCTACAGTATAGGCCTAGCCAGCGTTTCGAACGACGAAGCTATGAATATGGAACCGGAGAGTTTCTTGGTCCAACACCATATTCAACATCGAGGAGCTGAGAAGTCACTTTCTGTTGAGATTCAAGATCTGTCGGCCTTGAATGATGGGATCGCCCGCCCCTTGTTCTTGCTCAAGGTTGTGTCCTCTGGTGATATAGCAGGTAAGCACCATCTGCCGGCCGGAGCGGTGGCGCGCCCCACAAAAGGGAATGTCCTTAACTAACTAAACTTGGACCCCCTCGCAGCGGTGCGATCAGTCAGAAGTTGAACAATCCGGCCGACTTCCTCGGGCCGCCGCCCATTGGGTCCGTGCAGTGACGAGGCCGAGCTCACCCGGGGCTGGACCGATCGCGGTGCGCTCAGCATGCCCCAAGCCGGATGACACGGAGGTGTCACGGGCGGCACCGGAAGCTGTGGACTTGGTAGAGGGGCCTGGTGGGAGCCATAACGGAGCACGTGCTACCGCCGCCAGCAGCCCGTGGTGAAACTTAAGGGCGGCATCCTACTCTTTGCTACGATAGGCCTCAACGATCATGAATTCGCTCCAGGCCTTCCCGTCGTCCGATTTGTCACCTCGCCACGTGAAGTGCGTCTTCGAAATGTTCGTGTACGTGGCGCGCGTATAAGCGTGGGCGGCCACGGGCTCTTTGAAGGCGTAGATGATCGATTGGCCGTCGAACCTGACTCCACCGAGCTCCTCTGGCCCGAGGTCCACCCACGTTCCAGCCAGCGCGTTTAGCCATTTGATGTTCCAGACCTGCTTGGTGGCGTCATACGCGCGGAGATTCACCCCGAGCACGATCAGCTCTCCTGAGGAGCCTGTCATCCTGTATTCGTCTGCGATTGCATAGCCGTCGAGGATGAAACGGCCGAGCCACGCTGCTTGCAACGTCTGCCATTCTCCATCGGCCGACTTCACTTTGGCTTCGCACCGCCATCTGCCAATGAGAAACGCAAATCGAGAGAGCGCTACCGGGGCATTGGGGCTGAGCCTACCGAATTCCTGATCGACATGGTCCATGGGGTCATCCTCCCCTGCGGCTGTTGCTGATTCCCGACGAACTCCATAACCGTGGCCCGATTGTCGTTTTGCTTCGCCTTGTGCAGCAACACGCGCGCGCCCTCCCCGCGGGCCAGCGCCTCGGCGGCGAGCCGGATCGCCGTATCCCGGCAGTGGCGCATCGTGTCCGCTGTTGCGGCACGGCTGACATCGGGTCAACATGGTGGATCCCTTGCGAGACGCAGCGATGCCTTCCTGGTACTTGCTATGAGGATCGTGCCGAGCAAACGACGTTCGAGCAGGCGCTCGTCTTCACCACGCCGTGAGTATTCGATGAAAAGCTCGAGAGTCCGGCACCATCAGGAGTGGAGGCACTGATTCAACGGGCGGAAGGGGTTTCGCTCGCCTGAACGCCAACCTATGTCGCCTGTGAGTGGACAGGGCTCAGCGTGCACAGTTACACCGTCTTCCTATCCTCTACGCCGGATCGCCTGAGTTCAATGACGCCGCGACGATCGCATCAGCGCGCTTGACGTGTTCCTCGATCAGATCTCGGACCAGCTCATGCGGCAATCGGCGCGTTTCGTGGGCCATCCATAGGTAGTGTTCAATCGCGTGAGTGGAAAGCCCCAGCATACACAGCAAGTCGAGCGAGGCCTCAAACTTCTTACTGCGGGCGATACGCTGGATGATAGGGTGTAACTCGTCTATCCGCCGGACAAACGCCGTCCTCCGAGGCATGGGCTACCTCCTCCCGCTCGCCGGCGGGATTGGTAGCGTCTCTTCGGCGGCCCAGCCAGCCACGACTGCCGTGGCCCCGTGACTTTGCGTCCCCGGATTACTCCGGGTTTGCCTTTATCGTGAGGCGCCAACTCTAGGGTGTTGCACCTATGTTTGTGCCCAAATGTGATGGTATGTAGATGGGGGCTGAGGCCGGCTCGAGCTGTTTCGTGGCAGAGAGCCGTAATCTTCGGATCTGCCTCCTTGGATTCTTGACTGGGGTAGCGGGGAGGCGGATCAGGTGGATGCAACGTCTTGCACCGGTCGTGGTCCTGGTGGCGCGGTGAGCGATCGTTAGCTTCCAGCCCGTTTTCGGACCTTCGATTACATCGCAGGCTGCCATCGGGCCGCGTGCGGCCACGCGATGGCGAACCACGTGTTTACTACGTGCCATTCCTCGAATCGCCGTGTCAGCACGGCGACACGACCTTCGTTGCCGCGCAAACTGTGTTGCCGGGCAGCGCCGTGCCCTAGCCGGCGATCGAGCTGATGTTCACGGCGCGTCCGTATTGGCGTCCCTTCATCCGCACGCTGCGGGGGGCGGCGAACCCTCGGTCCGGCTTGCTTTCGTTTACAAATGAGAAATCTGATGGCTAGTAGCGCCTGGCATGTTATAGTAGATGAAAATCGCTGGAGGGTGTCGATGCCGACTCGGGATGCGTTCGACCGCGAGCTGGGGGCATTACGCGACGGCTTTGTGCGTCTTGGGAACCTCGTGGAGGACGCGGTGCGTCGGGGCATAGATGCGTTCCACACTCACGATCCCAGCCTCGCCGACACTGTGATCGAAGCCGACAACGTCATCGACGCGCTGCACCTCGAATTGGAGCAACGGTGCATGGGCCTGATGGCGACCCAGCAGCCGATGGCGAAGGATCTGCGGACGATCGCCGCCGTGTGGGCGATGACGATCGATCTCGAGCGCATCGGAGATCACGCTGAGGACATCGCCCGAAAGGTGCATCGGATCTCGCCCGAGCCGCTGCTTTACCCCCTCGTCGATATCCCCGGGATGGCCGACATAGTGCGCAAGATGTTGCGGCAGGGCCTCGACGCATTCGTTGCCTCCGACGTAGGGCTCGCGGAGCGCACCGCCGCCGCCGATCATGACGTTGACCACCTCTACAGTGGGATGTTTCGCACGTTGAACACCTACGTCATCGAGAATCCGAGGACGTTCGAGCGGGCGACGCATCTATTAATGGCGGCGCAGGCGGTCGAACGCATGGGAGATTACGCGACAAACATCGCCGAGCGCGTAGTCTACATGGTTACGGGGACGCTCAAGGTACTGAACGTCTAGCCGGCGGCGCGCGCTCGCACCACGCTCGTCGTTACGATGTTCCTAATGAAAGGCGCCACTCCAAAAACCCACGATGGTGAGCAGGCTTGCAAGTCTCTCATGGGCGTTTTGAACGAGGTCCCGGACCTGGCACGATAGTGCATACTCGCATTCCCGGCCACTGAACGATCGATAACCAACACACCGCAATTGCTCATCGATGGGGCGGCCCCTTGGCGCGCGTTGCACGTCATTACGATACCGCTCATGGCGCGTGTGTTCGTCTATCGCTCTCCAAAGCCTGCACTGATCGGGGTGGGAGTAATCATCTTCGTGCAACAATGGGAAATGGTCTTCTGGCCGCTCACCGTTGCCGATGCGTCGGAGCTGCGGACGATTCAAGTGGCGCCGCCCCTTCTGCGGGCCCAGTATCAGACCTTTTGGGACCGCCTTTTCGCCGCCGTCGTTCTGTCCTTGATCCTGCCCATCGCGATCATCCTTCCGCTCCAGCGATACTACATCAGCGGCGTGTCGACGACCGGCGTCTAGGACGAGTGAGCGGGAGGCCCCTCGGGGAACGGCACCCGGGGGAGCGGCGCGCTCGGGCTCATCGCTCGTGCAGGGCCGTTGCACGCGGGAGGCATCCCGCCGGGATACGCAGAATCGGACCGTATATGCAGACGACCGCCGAGAAGCGCCGTGTTTTTCGTCAGCTCCATGAATCAGGGTGTTTTGTCATCCCGAATCCGTGGGATGTTGGGACGGCGCGTTACCTCCAGCTTCTCGGGTTCAAGGCGCTTGCGACCACGAGCTCGGGTGCCGCGTTCTCAATGGGGCTGCCCGACGCGGATTGGGCGCTGACTCGCGATCCGATGCTCTCGCACATCCGTGCCATTGTGCAGGCGTCGGATCTGCCTGTGAACGCTGACTTCGAGTCGGGATACGCGGACGACCCCGCGGCGCTTGCCGAGAACGTGCGGTTGTGCGTCGAAACGGGCGTGGCTGGGCTGTCGATCGAGGACTCAACCGGTGATCCGTCGGCGCCGCTCTATGAGTTTGCCCTTGCCGTCGCCCGCATCCGCGCGGCGCGGGCTGCCATCGACCGCGCGGGCGGGGACGTGCTGCTCGTCGGCCGGACCGAGGGGTTCTTCGCGGGTGTACCGGACCTCGACGAGGTGGTTCGGCGGCTCAAAGCGTACGCGGCGGCCGGTGCAGACTGCCTCTACGCTCCGGGCATCACGACGCACGAGCAGATCGTAACAGTCGTCGACGCTGTGGCCCCGAAGCCGGTCAATCTGCTGATTGGTGGCGCCATTGGGCTCACGGTGAACGATGCGGCCGCGCTCGGCGTGCGCAGGATCAGTGTGGGCGGGGCGCTTTCACGCGCCGCCTGGGGTGGGTTCATCCGCGCGGCACGGGATCTCGCCGCCGGGAGGTTCGACGCCTTCGCGGATGCGGCGTCGGGATCCGATCTCAACCGCCTATTCGCCGAGGATGTGAAGCGCCGGCTGCCGATCTAGCCCGACCTCGAAGCTTGCCGGCTGCCCCGGCAGGTGCCGAGCGGCAGCGGCGCGGTTCCGCCCCCCAGGTTCGATCGCGGCGACGGTATGATCCTAACCAAGGGGGCAGATTTGGAGCGCGCGAGGGCGGGTGGCGGGCCGGAGAAGCGGTCCGGGACAGCCGTGTTCCTCCCGACCCCTCGAAAGATACATCGTGGGACCGATGGACGCGGTGGGAGGACTGGTCTTAGCGTAGAGCACAAGCGCGCCAAGTGCGGCAGTGTCCGATCCAAGGAGGCGGCCGTAGTGTCTCGAGACAATGGTGCGGGGTCGCGTGCGGTGCCGGGCGACGATCCGCACCGGACGGATGAGCGTGAGGCTGAAGGGCTGCGTCGGGATCTTTT
>DASPUZ010000040.1:0-10510 GCA_035622635.1 bacterium
GATTCCTGAGATCGATGGGGTTGCGTTCGCGCCGCCGCCCCGATGTTACCAGGCGGGATTAGAGAACGACACGGGGTTTGAGAAACACTGGCGGGCAGCCGTCACGCAGGTGCGCGCCAGCGACGACACGATGACGCATACTGTGCGCCAGGCGGCCGAGGACCTCGTCTCCCTGTTGATGAAGGGCCAGAATCCCGGGACGCCCTGCGTAGTCGCCGCCGGTGCACCGTACTTTGTGGCTCTGTTTGGTCGCGACAGCATCATCACCGGGCTGCAGACGCTGAGCATGGACCGATCGTTCAGCCTCGGAGCCTTGGAGGCGCTGGCCGCGTACCAGGCGACGACCGCGGACGACTTTCGCGACGCCGACCCCGGCAAGATCCTTCACGAGCTGAGGGTCGGTGAGCTGGCTCGATTTGGGCAGATCCCGCACACCCCATACTACGGGAGCGCGGATGCCACGCTCCTCTACCCGATTCTGCTGCACGAGACCTACTTGTGGACCGGGGACCGCACGCTGCTGGACACGTATCTGCCGGTAGCGGAGCGCTGTCTGGAATGGATGGACCGCTACGGCGACCGTGACGGCGACGGGTTTCAAGAATACCGAACGCGATCTCTCCGCGGCATCAAGCACCAGGGATGGAAAGATTCCGGTGATGGTATCGTGGATGGTGACGGACGCCCCGTCGAACCGCCCATCGCGCTGTGCGAGCTTCAAGGCTACGTCTACGACGCCAAGCGGCGGATGGCAGCCCTATTTGCATCCGTGGGGGAGAAGGCACGCGCCGCGCAGCTGTGCACCGAAGCCGATGCCCTGTTCGAGCGGTTCAACGAGGCGTTTTGGATGGAGAATGAAGGGACGTACGCGTTTGGCCTCGACGCCCACAAGCAGCGCATCGCGAGCGTGGTCAGCAATGCCGGCCACTGCCTGTGGTCGGGGATCGTCCCCTCCTCCCGAGCGGGGCGCGTGGTGGCCCGACTTCTGGCCGAGGACATGTGGAGCGGCTGGGGCGTCCGGACGCTCAGTGCCTCCCATCCGGCGTTCAACCCCTTCGCCTACCAACGAGGCGCCGTGTGGCCGCACGACAATGCCCTCATCGCCGCAGGCTGCAAGCGCTACGGGTACGACGCCGCAGTTGGCCAGATCGCGCGTGGCATTTTTGCCGCCGCCAGCCTGTTCCAAGGGTACCGGCTGCCCGAGCTCATGTCCGGGCATCAGCGAAAAGCGCTCGGGTTCCCCGTACAGTACCTCGGTGTCAATATTCCCCAGGCGTGGGCATCCGGAAGCGCGTTCCTGCTGTTGCAGGCCATCCTCGGCCTCCGCGCCGACTCCCCCCAGGAGCGTCTCTACCTTGCGCCCACCCTGCCGCCCTGGTTGACCTCAGTTGACGTGGAACAGCTTCAGGTGGGACGTGCCCGTGTCTCGTTTCGCTGCTGGCGTGAAGGGCAGGTCTCCCGGTTCGAGATCCGGCACGTGGAGGGGCCGTTGATCGTCATGCCCCACAGCGAATAGCCTGATGGCGTCGCCGCACGAGCACGCCGGACCAGGCGGCCGAGAGCAGAGAGGAGACATGACCTATCGACGAGCACTATCCGGCAACCGAAGGTCGGCACGCCGATGTGCGCGCGCGCGTGCGGGGCTTGATGGGTCCGTCAGTGTCAATCCTCTGCTTCCGAACCAGGACCGGCAACAGACCACGCCACGCGACGGTCCCGGACCACCACTGGAGGTCCGAAGGGCCAACGTCTCACAGCACCTGATGGTCCTCCGGGTCAAGGACGTGGTGGTGGCGCGGCGGGAGGGACAGAATGTCTCCTACATGGCCTGAATCACGCGGTCGTGGTCCGCCGGTGACGCACGTGGCGATTCGGGCGGCGTCGTCGCTTCGCCACTCCGATGTTCGCCCCTGACCGCCGCGCCGTCCGCGCGAACCCGTGTAGGCACACCATACCCCACAGTGGTGGCACGGCCGGCTGCGCACGGGCGGGCCTGAACCGTGGACCGGAGTACCCGCGAGCGCGCCCACAGTCCGAGGAAGAAGGCCCTGAGCCGAGGCTCGTCATCGGGACGGACCGGCCGGATCCGGATCGCCGTGCCGTCGTGGAGGACCGCGTCGGCCTCGCGGTCGGTGAGATAGACAGCTTGCAGCGATTCATTCGTCATGTCTCGTCACTCTCTGCGCCGTACGGTGGTGCCGAAGCCGTTACGGCTCGATCAGGCCCTTGCGGACCGCGTAGCGGACGAGCTGGGTCCGGTCGTGAAGCCCGAGTTTCCCCATGACATGGGCGCGGTGGGTCTGGACCGTCTTCACGCTGATGAACAGGCGCTCGGCGATCTCCTGGTTGGAAGCGCCTTCCGACACAAGTGTAAGGATTTCCTTCTCGCGCTCCGTCAGCCCGTCGTACGCTTCACGTCCCTCGCCGGCCTCAACGCGCTTGAGGTAGTCCTGGATGACCGCCTTGGCGACGGACGGATAGAGAAACGCTTCGCCCCGCCGGGCCGCGCGGACCGCTTGCACGAGATCCGCGGCCGCAGCCCGCTTCAGCACGTAGCCGGACGCTCCCGCCTGGAGGAGTTGGAAGACGTACGCGTCGTCGTCGTGCATGGTGAGGGCCAAGGTCTGGGTGGCCGGAAGGGCGGCCTTGATCTCCCGCGTCGCCTCGACCCCATTGAGGCGCGGCATGCTGATGTCGAGCACGGCCACGTCCGGCTTGAGCCGGCGGGCCAGAGCGACCGCCTCCAGGCCGTCCTCGGCCTCGCCCACCACCTCGATGTCGGACTCGGCGGTCAGGATCATCTTCACCCCCTCACGGACGATCGCATGATCGTCTGCGAGGAGCACGCGGATCTTGGGAGCGGGAGATGCCGGCGCGTCCGTCACGGTGTGTGTAGATTTGGGGTTGCGCATGCGGCTCCTTGTGGTTCTCTTGGTGTCGTGCACCGACGACTTGCGCTTGTGCGACATAAACTTACCATAAGCTCGGCTTCTCGCGCCGCTTCGGAGGCTGCGCGCGCCTCGAGCGCGCGCACCTGCTCTCCAGCCTGGACCCGAATGTGCTCAGCCTCCCACTGAGCCTGCTCGACGCACCGGGTGGTGTCACCCTGGTCATCAAGGGGCTCGAAGGTCTGCTCGTCGGACTCCTCGGGGCGCGATGGTTGCCTCAAGGTCCTCAACGCACGCCCGTTCGCGTCGCCGTGCTGACCGGGACCGTCATCATCGGTGGCGCCGAAATGATCGGCGGGTGCTTCGTGACGGAAGCGTACCTGCTGCACCTGGGGATCGGAGCCGCCGCGTCGGAGGTCCCCGGCAACATCGCCCAAGGGCTGGGCAGGCTGATCGTGGCCCTCGCGATTGCGCCCGCGCTCGGACGTGTCGTGTCGAGGCCCCTGACGCCCGGATGAGAGGATCGTTGTAGGTAACGAAACAGTGGCATGATGTACGACGGTTGTGTGCGTCCAGCCACGGGCGCCGGATTGCGCGCCGCCGGCCGGGCCCATGGACGAACCCTTCCATACCGGGCTCGACGGGTCCGCGTGACGTTAGCCACCTCCGTGGGGCGTGAGCGTCGCCCCTCCGTGGGGCACGTGAAAGATGATCACCGGACACGGGGCCGTGTTCAACAGTACGGTTACCGTCGCACTCACCAGGAAGTGCCCAGCGGCCCCGGGCGATTTCGAAACCGCACGAATAGCGCGCCACTCCCCGCGCGGCGTGCCTCCTCGACCAGGGCTTCACCGACGGACCGTCCGCGCAGCACCACGGTCTCGACCGGGATGCCATACGCGGTCACCATCTCGCGGGCGCGGTCGAGCAGCGCGGACGCCCGAGCCTCAGCGTCAGGCATCGGCGCATTGACAGGAGCTGTCATCGGCGCGGGGAGCACGTGCACGATCCGAAGTCGCACGTGGTCCGCAGCGATCAGCGTGCAAAGGTACGCCAACGCCCGCTCGTCTTCCGGCAGTCCTTCGGTCCCGACAAGGATCTCGCGAGGACCGAAGACATCCCTAACCTTACGCACCTGCCCTGCGCTATCTCCGACCGCGCCTTGCTGGCACGCGCTCTCTAGCCGACCCCGAGCGCCTTGGCAGCCCGCTTCACATCAGCCGGCTTCACCCAGAGAATTGCGCCAAACCGACCAGCTCCGGCCGCGATCGCGCTGGTTGCGGTCACGTTGATGTTCGCCTCGCCCAGCTTCGCGAAATAGTCGACCACGGCCCCGGGCCGGTCCTCCCCTTCGATCACAAACGCCCGCTTCGGCCCAGTGAGCTGCCATTTCGCCATCCTGCTGGCGGCCTTGAACGTCGCTGGATCTGACGGCACGAAGTCGAGCTGGGCGCGCCGGCCATGCGGAAACGCGTGGAACGCCACGAGATTAACGCCCGCCTCCTTCAGGACGCCGAGCGCGCGGGCACCCTCGCCGGGCCGATCGCTCAGCTCGATGTAGAAGTACGCCACCTGCCGGATCGTGTCAGCCATGTGTCCCTCCCCCGTCCTATTGTGGAAACGCGTTATCGTTGCCGAGAAAGCGAACCGTGTCCGGGCCATCGACGTTCGAGGCGTTCCATTCGACCAGAAGAGAAGAGGGACAAAGACAACACAGACCCGCCCGGATGGGTTGGCACAATGCAGTCGGCGCTCCCGCAGGCGGGATTCACGCGGCTCGAAGCCGACGCCCTGACGCCCCAGGATTTCAGACTGCTCACCTGGTTACTTGGGCCGGTGCTCTCAACCCACCCGGGCAGTTCCTACGATAGCCGTTCCCGGACGTGGTGACAATTCGATCCAGTGTTCGCGCCGCGTCCGGAATAGTCCGCAGCTCGCGGCGACGGTGGCTTGCCGGCGTCAACACCGTCCATGCCGCGCCCGGCCCTAATCTGGCAGAGAAGATCGTTGACGCGCTCAGCACCTACTGCTCGATTCAGCGCGACGTCATCTACGGGACGGAGTGGGGCCGGGAGTACGCACGGCGGCAAGTGCTGGTCTACCTCAGAGAGGCCGGCCTTGAAGTGGACTCGGGCGAGGCATGATGACTCGCAAGGGGTTCCACCACGTCACTCCTGAGCAGACTCGTGCTCAACTGATCGATACACTGCGGCACCTTCGAGACTCGGCAATTCGCATGGCCAAGGCTAGGCTCGAGGCCGGCGAGTGGCGGATGGCGCTTACGTGTCTTGGGAAAGCGGCCATGTATGATGAAAAGACCAGCGCGGTGGAGCGCGGGGACGAGATCCCGCCTGGTTACTGAGTAGTGAGTAGGTTTGGACAGAAGCTCCTCTCACCGCGACAGGAGCACCGCTTGAATTGCCTTCCGGCGGCGCTCTTTGGCGAGCTTGTTCCGGCGAGTCTTGCCCGACGCCTTCCGCTTCCTGATCCGTCGAACACGCCTCATAGCTCCACCTTCCCCGAAAGTCGTACGTCTCGCGGTTGCTTGTCCGTGCGTATAGCCTTCAACGAGGGATGCCGCAAGCCATCTGCGAGGCGCTCCCGGTACTCGACGTCGACGACGAGCGTCGGCTTCACCCAATGCGGCGGTAGATCAGTCCGCAGCCCGCCCCAATGGTCCCGAAGTATCGGGACGGGCGTGAACTGGCATTTGTCGGTCTGGGCTGCCTTCAGCTCTTCGAGAATGACTCTGCGGGTATCGAGAGGGAGCCCGCTGCCGGCCAGGCCCGCGTAGATCAGCTTCCCCTTACCATCGTACTGGCCTAGGATCAACGTGCTCAGGCGGTTCGGCGCCGACGCGAGATAGCCACCGACCACGAACTCCTCGCGCCGGCGGAACGCGATCTTGCGCCAGTCCTTCGAGCGCACGCCGGGCCGGTACTTGCTCGCGAGCCGCTTCGCCACAACTCCCTCGAGCCCTTGACGCTGACATTCCTGAAAGACGGTCATGCCCATGTCGCCAGAGAAGGGTTCGGACACGCGGACGACCTCGCTGTTGAGGACCGGCCTCAAGGCGCTGAGAACTACTTGCCGTTCTCCCAGCGGCCGATCCTTGAGGCCGTGGCCGTTGACGTAAACACAATCAAAGATGATATAGGACACATGGCCGACGCGCGGTTGCCTCCCTGGGCGGAGCCATTGTTGGAGCGTGGCGAAATCGGGACGGCCCTCTGCGCTGAGCGCGACAACCTCACCGTCCGCTACGATCGGCACCCCCACCGCCGTGAGGGATTCTGCGATCGGCGCGAACAGTCCGGTGAAGTTCTGCAGGTTGCGGGAGAGTAAGCGGACCCGATCCCCGTTGACGTAGGCGATGAGCCTCACGCCGTCCCACTTGGGCTCATAGGTCCAGGTAGGATCGCTAAATGGCGCTTTGGCGGACTCCGCCAGCATCGGGCGAAACGGCCTGGGGAACCGGGCGGGGCCGGGCTTCTCAAGGCCCAACCGGGTAAGGGCCCGCCGGGAGACGGTCGACAGCTTCACCGGTGAGATCGGCACGATATGAGGTAGGACGGCGGACGTGGTGATCCCTTTCCGCAACGGTCCGCGCCTCATCCTGACGCGACGCTCCAGGCCCCGCTACACGCGGCCCATGCTGCAATGTCGTTCGCTTGGGCACCATCTCAGTTGGGAGACTCGATGAAATAGAGAAGGGAAACCCACGACGAAAGTATGCTGGCCCATTCATCGGAAACACTGAGGCTGTTCTTCTTTAGCGACTGGCGCATCGCCCCGTTGAGCCTGGCCGAAGCCAGGCTCCGCGCCGCCGGCCCGGTTGATCTGATCGTCTATGGCGGCGACGACGTCGCCCGGTTCGCGCCAGCCACCGCCGTCGACAACGCCGTCCTGGAGGCCCTCCAGCAATACTGCCACAAGCTGGCCCGGCGGAAGTACGGCCGGATGTCCACCCAACATATCCGCCAACTCCTCCCCACAGGATCCGATGATCTTGTTTGGCCACTATCCGATGGGCAAGTGTGGCTTGGAGATCCGGATCCACTCATCGAGCACGCTCGTTGGTTACTCCGACGTCCCCCCTCCTATCAGCCCGCGTCTCTTGACGGGCTCTGGACACCCGAGCGTGTCCTTCGCCTATTTGCTTCGAAACACGGGAAGACGTGGCTTGAGCGGATCGCCCCACTTGCGACACACGGTGTCGCCGCCATTATCGGGAACGACTGCTACCCGGAGGACCGCCATCTTCTCCGCGGTCCACGCGTTCACGATCTCCACCGTGCCCCTCTTCGGCTGGGCGCCTGGGGCTTCGTTGGTATCGAAGGTGCCATCGTGTCAACCGAGCCCCTGCAGGGCTCGCCGGTGAACAACGTTGGTTATGTCCTTCATCCAGACCGTAAGATAGAGGAGCATTTGCAGCTCGCTCTGACCTCCCTGGGCACAGCTCCCGACCGCACGGTCATTGTCTCCCACACCCCACCGCGAGGCGCCCTAGACATCGGGATCCGCTTCGGGCTGGAGCAACTCGGTTCGCCGTCGCTGGCGAGATTCGTCAGGCGCTATCGGCCGCCGTTGGTGTTGTGCGGTCACGTCCACAGTCATGGAGGCAAGATCGAGCACATCGGATCAACCGTGGTGGTCAACGCGGCATGTGATGATACAAGCGCCAAGAAGGTCCGCGCCGCCCTGATAGAGTTGGCGCCAGGAGCCGCGCTGCGCGTGAACTGGCTCGACCCGACCCAGCACAGTGTCCTCTACTATCCTGGCACTGGGCCCGTGATGGCCGAACGGCTTCGGAAAGTCGGGATCCGCCGGCGCGATGAGCTACTGCAGGCGAATGACGCGGTCCTCAAGCGCGCCGGCTTCGGGCCTGACCGGCTCAAGCGGTTTCGTGCATACCAGACTGCCTTTGGCGGCAACGTCCACGTATGGCTGAGAAAGCGGCCCCTCGAACTGCCGGACAAATTTGTGTTCTACGATGTTGAAACAGGGCTGGGCTTCTTCCACGGATCTTCTATCCCCTGGATGGTAGCGGCGATGGTAGAGTCCGGGACGCGGGTCGAGCAATGGACGGCGCCTACGAGCGGCAAGCGCGAGATGTTCCGGGACTTCCTGGCGTTCGTCAAGGATCACCCCGGGGCAACTCTGTGCTCATGGAGCGGCACTCGGTTTGATGATCGGGCAATCCAAGCGGGGCTGGAGTCGATGGCCTCGAAACTATGTCCTCTCTGGACCGACGTTCCGAAATTGGATTTGCTCACCCTCATCCGACGCCATGTGATCATACCGACCGTTAGCTGGACACTCGGCCTTGTCGCTACCTTCTGCGGGTTCCCGAACGATCCCGACGATACGTTGGACGGCTTCATGGTCGGTCTCAAGTACGAGTGTTTTCGGAAGTGGGGCCACCGTTTGCCCATCAAGGCTATTCAGCGACGCAACGTGAACGATGTCCGGCGCTTGGCGCACATCGCGAAATGGCTCCGAGCACAGAATTCACTTCTCGCCAACGGAGTGGTCAAGCCCGATCGACGGTGTTAAGTCCGCCGCACCCGATCGATCGCCTCTCGGATCGCCGCCTCGATCCTCGCGCCTCGCCGTTTGAAACCCAGCTTCCGCACCGTTGCGTCTACGATCTCATCATCCGTCAGGAGGCCTGAACGAGATATCACCGTTCGCACCGCCGCGTCGAGTTCTTGAGGCGTATAGTCCTCGATCCCGCCGTTGTGGGGGACTAGAGTGACCAAGGGCACTCTCCCGGCGCCGTTACCGTCGGCCGCAGCCCCCCCTTCCACAGGTACGCGCCGTCTCGTCGACGTCTTGCCACTGCCCAGTTTCGGATCCTGACCGGCGATCGCCGCACCATAGGCGCGCGCTGCCCGTTCAATCTCTTCCGGACGCCTCGCAAACCAGTCGGTTGACCAGATCCGGTGGAATCGCCACCCAAGCGCCTCAAGGTGTTGCTGCCTTAGACGATCCCGCTCGCGCGCGGCGTAGGACGAGTGGTAACCGGCGCCATCACACTCGATCGCTAGCACGAAGCGACCCGGCTCATGAGGGTGCTGCGCCACGAGGTCGATCCGGTATCGTGACGCGCCCCACTGCCCCTTGAGCCCGATCCCCCTGGCGGTTAGCGCGTCATACACGTCCTGTTCGAAATCGTTGAGTTCCGCCTCCGCAGCCTCCCCGTCTCCCAGGCGATGGCCTCCAGTTGCCGCGTATTCCAAGTAGCGGCGAAGCAATTCAACCCCGCGGGCGTTCGAACGCCCTGGATCCATATCGAGATGGCTGAACGACGAGACGAGGGTCAGACGCATCCTGGCCCGTGTCACAGCCACGTTGAGCCGCCGCTCGCCGCCCTCGTACAGGAGAGGCCCAAACCGATAGAGGAGCCTTCCGGTGCGGTCCTTCCCGTACCCGATGGTCAGGATGATCGCGTCGCGTTCGTCTCCTTGGACGCGCTCCAGATTCTTCACGAAGAACCGCTCCGGGTGCTTCTGATCGAAGAACTCGTCCAGCTCAGGGCGATCTCTCCGCGCTTGTTCAATCGTCGCTTCCACGCGCCGCGCGTGCTTGATGCCCATCGCGATCACGCCGAGCGTTTCCTGCGGGTGCGAGCTCGCATGTGCGATGACGAGCTCCACAACCCGCTGCACCTCGGCGGCCGCACTCTCTTCTTGACCGTCTTGGTCCGGCAGACTGGGGACCAATACGTGGGAGATTACCGGAGGGCCGCCCGGGCCTGGGAACGTAACCAGCCGATCGCTGTAGACGTGCCGGTTCGAGAACGCGATCAGCGCTTCGTCTCGGCTCCTATAGTGCCAGTCCAAGAGCCACGGCTCGACAAAACCCTGCATGAGATCCAACACGCTCTCGAAACCGGCCACTTCCGAGGCGGCGTCGCCGTCTTCCTCGTCGTCTTCACCGGCGACGAAGAACGTCGTGGGCGGCAGCTGATGCCGATCCCCGGCCACGACTGCCTGCGACGCCCGCAAGACCGCGGGCACCGCGTCCTCCGGCAGGACTTGGCTTGCCTCGTCGAAGATCACGACGTCGAAATAACGGCGGTCGGCGCCCAGCAATTGGCTCACTGACAGCGGGCTCGCCATCCAGCAGGGACGTAGGGCTGTCAGGACGTCCGGGGCCTCTGCCAAGAGCTTCCGAACCGGCACATGGCGCGTCTTCTTAGCCGCCTCATGCTTGACCAGGGTATCTTGCTCGGGGTGTTGGTTCCGCACCTCAATGGCGTGCTCCGCAAACGCCCGACGGACGCGCGCCGCGGCCAGGCGTATGTGATCGCGGTCCAGCTCCCGGAACTCCGCCACAACGCTGTCGTGGGTCCGGCCGTCGAAGGCCCCGAGGACGTCGGATTCGGCGCGCGCGCGGTCCAGACACGACGTGAGCCACGCATACTCGAACAACTGCCCCCAATATCGAGGCTCAGGGCGATGCTCCCGTAGTTCCGCCAGGAACGCGCCCAGCCCCAGGGTTTCGAGGTCCTGCTTGACGCGCAGCAGACGCGGGAGACGGAACGGTGTGATGGAGTCTTCGGCGAGTGCCACGAGCGCGTGCTCAAGCGACGACAGCGGCAAGTTGCCGAATCCGAA
>DASPUZ010000041.1:0-7625 GCA_035622635.1 bacterium
CGGGACATGCTCGCCTTCCACAACCTGTGGGAGAAGGAACGCATCCTGTACGGCGGGCTCGTGGAACTCATCGTCAACGCAATGACGGACGTGAAGCCGGGGTTCATCGAATGGGAGTGGCGGTGATTCCGGGGCTCCGGATGAAGTGCTCGGCGCACCCGACCGTGGATACATTCGACACCCGATGGATCGGGTTGGGGTTCTGGACTATGCTGGGGACATCGTAACAGGCGGGGGGGCGGGCGCATGGCGGACGAACCACGCAAGACAGAAAAGCTGGACGAGCTCGAGAAGGGACCCTGGCCCAGCTTCGTCAAGGAGATCAAGAAAGCGGCGGAGGCGAGCCCCGTCTGTCACGATCTGCTGGGGCAACTAGAGACCTCCTACGAGCAGAAGATCACCCACTGGAAGCACGGCGGGATCGTGGGTGTGCTCGGCTACGGCGGCGGCGTAATCGGCCGCTACAGCGACATGGCGGACAAGTACCCCAACGTCGCACACTTCCACACGCTGCGCGTCAACCAGCCGGCGGGGTGGTTCTACACAAGCGACGCGCTCCGGACACTTTGCGATATCTGGGAGCGGCACGGCTCCGGGCTGACGAACATGCACGGCTCGACCGGGGACATCATCCTTCTTGGTACGAAGACGAACGAGCTCGAGCCGACGTTCAAGGAGCTGACCGAGGCGGGGTTCGATCTCGGCGGGTCAGGGTCGGACATGCGGACACCCTCGTGCTGCGTCGGTCAGGCCAGATGCGAGTGGGCGTGCTACGACACGATGGAGACCTGCGATACTCTGACACGCACCTACCAGGACGAGCTCCACCGGCCAGCGTTCCCCTACAAGTTCAAGATCAAGTGCAGCGGGTGTCCAAACGACTGCGTCGCGGCGATCGCCCGTTCGGATCTGGCCATCATCGGCACCTGGAAGGACGAGATCCAGCAGGACGACGCGGCCGTGGCCGAATACGCCGCGGCGGGGCTGAATATTCAGAAGGATGTCTGCGACCGGTGCCCGACCCGGTGCATGGAGTGGGACGGCAAGCGGCTCACGATCGAGAACCGGGAATGCGTGCGGTGCATGCACTGCATCAACGTGATGCCCAAGGCGCTGCGCCCCGGCAAAGAGAAGGGCGCGGTGATTCTCGTCGGGGCGAAGGCGCCGATCGTCCAGGGGGCCTTGCTCTCCTCCGTGCTGATCCCGTTCGTGCCGGCGGACGAGCTCGTGGACACGCTCAAGGAGCTCCTCTCGCGGATCTGGGATTTCTGGGGCGAGGAGGGCATGAACCGCGAGCGAGTGGGGGAGTTGATCCAGCGCGTGGGCATGGCCAACTTCCTGGATGCGATCGGTCTGGACCCGACTCCGGAAATGGTCAACGCGCCTCGCGACAACCCGTACGTCTTTTTCCGCGGCAACGGGAAGGAGGACGGCGAGGACGACGGCTGACGGCCTGGCATGAGCTGCGCGCGTTCGCATACGGATGACTGACGAGTGAGGAGAGGACGAGATGGCAACGGCACCTCCAAAGCGCATCACCGATATCGGACCGCCGCGCTACGACCAGTTTCTGCATCCGGTCATCAAGCGTAACTACGGGAAGTGGGCATACCACGAGACCCTGGCCCCGGGGGTGCTCTGCCACGTGGCGGAATCGGGCGAGCGGATCTACAGCGTGCGCGCCGGTACGCCGCGGCTGTTGAGCGTGCAGACGATCCGGCTGCTGGCGGGGCTGGCGGACAAGTACTGCGGCGGCTACCTGCGGTTCACCAGCCGCAACAACGTGGAGTTCCTGCTGGACGACGCCGCGCGGATCGCACCGCTCAAGGATGAGTTGGCCACCGTCGGCTTCCCGGTGGGCGGCACGAACAACGCCATCAGCAATATCGTCCACACGCAGGGCTGGGTGCACTGTCACTCGGCGGCGACGGACGCGTCCGGGCTCGTGAAGTCCGTCATGGACGCGCTCTACGACCGCTTCACTCATGAGGATCTGCCCGCCAAGCTGCGCATCGCGGTGGCGTGCTGCCTGAATATGTGCGGCGCGGTCCACTGCTCGGACATCGCGATTCTGGGCATTCATACGAAGGCGCCGAAGATTCAGCACGACCTGCTCCGGAAGGTCTGCGAAGTGCCGACGCTCATCTCGTCCTGCCCCACCGGGGCGATCCGGTCCGCGATGGTGGAGGGGCAAAAGTCGGTGGAAGTGCTGGAAGCGCAGTGCATGTACTGCGGCAACTGCTACACGGTGTGTCCGGCGATGCCGCTGAGCGACCCGGAGAACGACGGGCTGTCGATCTGGGTGGGCGGCAAGGTCAGCAACGCGCGCAGCGTCCCCCGGTTCTCCAAGCTCGCCATTCCTTTCATCCCGAACAATCCGCCGCGCTGGCCCGAAGTGGTGAGCGCCGTTGTGAACATCGTGGACGTGTACGCGAGCCACGCACGGAAGTTCGAGCGCATGGGAGAGTGGATCGACCGTGTGGGCTGGCCGCGGTTCTTCGAGCTGACGGGAATCCAGTTCACGCGTTACCACATCGACGATTTCAAGCACGCCGGGTTGACATTCGCGCGCTCTACCCATCTGCGGTACTAGGAGAACGCTCATGGCGGTCCCGATCGAAACGGTGGCTGAAGAGATGTACAAGCTCGTGGTCGAGTACCACGGGAAGAAGAACCTCAAGGCCACGGACCTGACCAAGGCCATGATCGCCAAGTTCGGCGAAGCGGAGTGCAGCAAGGACGACTGCAAGCGGGCCATTCGCCAGCTCATGGACTCGGGAAGGTGCGTCTACAGCTACTTCGGCGGCAGCTTCATCACGCTTCCGCAGCAGGAGGGACCGACGCCCGGGTAGCAGGGCGGAGTACTGGTGCGGCGTACACGCGAGGGGATGGCGCGAGAGGAACGGAGTTGTCGGCGGCCATCCTCCAGGGTACAGGGAAGATCTCGGGAGGAGGACGGGCCCTAACGCGCGAGCGGGGACGAGCCTATGCCACTATTCAAGGAAGTCAAGAAGCCCGTCATCAAGCCGACGTCGATCGGCGGAGAGATCAGCAGTCTGCGGCCACGGTATGTCGTCAAGACGCCGCCGTGCATCGGGGGCTGCCCGAGCGGAACCGACATCCGTGGGTGGGTGACGACGATCGCCCAGGCGCAGGAATACGGCCGGACTCACGAGCAGGCGTATGAGATCGCGTGGCGGATGATCACCGACCGGAATCCGTTTCCGGCGGTGTGCGGCCGTGTGTGTCCCCATCCGTGCGAAGACTCGTGCAACCGGAAGGACAAGGACGGCGCGGTGGCGATCAACGCGCTGGAGCGGTTCGTGGGGGATTTCGGCATCGAACGGCGGCTGAGCCTCGGCAGGCTGACGGAGACCACGTATCCGGAGAAGATCGCCGTGGTTGGCGCGGGACCGGCCGGTCTCTCTTGCGCCTATCAGCTCGCGCGACGGGGATACGCGGTCACCATCTTCGAGGCCTTCAGCCAGCCGGGCGGAATGCTCCGATACGGCATTCCCCCGTACCGGCTGCCTCGTGACGTTCTGGACGCCGAGATCCAGAGGATCCTGGATCTTGGGGTGGAGCTCCGTTGCAACACGATCATCGGCAAGGACATCGGCCTGGAGGAGCTCCGCGGGCAGTACCAGGCGACCTTCGTCGGCATCGGCGCACATAAGGGACTGACACTAGGCATTCCGGGCGAAGACGCGCCCAATGTCCTGACCGGTACCGGCTTCCTCAACCAGGTTAATCAGGGCGTGCCGGTGAGCGTGGGCGGCCACGTGATCGTGGTGGGCGGCGGGGACACGGCGATCGACGCGGCACGGGTCAGCAGACGGCTGGGTGCCGAGGTGACGGTGGTCTATCGCCGCACCCGTCAGGAGATGCCTGCGATTGCGCCGGAGGTCGAAGGCGCGATCGAAGAGGGCGTTCGCATCGAGTTCCTCGTGGCGCCGGTCGAGGTCGTGAAGAGCGACGGCGTGGCGAGTGCCCTGCGCTGCATTCGCACCCAACTCGGGGAGCCGGACGCGTCCGGGCGGCGGCGTCCGTCGCCGATTCCCGGGACCGAATTCGATCTCCCGGCGTGCACCATCATCGCGGCGGTCAGCCAGGCACCGGACCTCGACGGGCTCGCCCCCCTTCGTCAGGACGGGAACGAGATTCGGCCCGACCGGTGGGGGGCGACCGGGCTCGATGGAATCTACGCGGGCGGAGACGACGTGGAGCTTGGGCTGGTGAGCATCGCGATCTCCCAGGGGCGGTTTGCGGCGGAGGCGATCGATGCACGCTTCCGCGGCCGGACGCTCGAGCCGCCTGCGGCGCCGCCCCTCATCACGTCCGAGCGAGTGAAGCTCGGCTGGTATCCAGATGCCACGCGGCACGAGCGCGCACACGTTCCGGCGGAGAGCCGCCGGATGGAGACCGAAATCGAGCAGGGGCTCTCGGAGCAAGAGGCGTTCGACGAAGCCAAGCGGTGCATGTCCTGCGGCATGTGCATGGACTGCGAGGTCTGCTGGATGTATTGTACCAACAATGGGTTCGTGAAGCTTCCCAAGGGCCAACACTACACGGTCAAGCTGGAGCTCTGCAACGGTTGCCAGAAGTGCGCGCAAGAGTGCCCGTGCGGGTATATCGAGATGGCGTAAGGAGTGTGTTACGATGCCGACGTTTGAAAGCCATGGTCATGTCTACCAGGTCGACGAGGACGGGTTCCTGGAGGATCCGACCATCTGGAACGACTCCGTCGCTCAGGACTTCATGGGAGCGGAGGGGATCACCGAGCTGACCGAAAACCACTGGAAGGTGATCCGGTACCTCCGGGAGTACTATCTGCAGTACGGCATCGCGCCGATGATCCGGAAGCTTTGCAAGGAGACCGGGTTCAAGCTGAACGAGATCTACACCCTGTTCCCCTCTGGTCCGGCCAAGGGTGCCTGCAAGCTGGCGGGGTTGCCGAAGCCGACGGGGTGCGTCTAACCGAGGTCGCGGCCTCGGGCCAGACGGACGCGAGGGAGCCCTGTACCGGAATACCGGGTCCGCCGGCGACCGGAGGTAAATTATGGCCGCCGGCAGTTCAGTTCACCTGCCACGCTTAGTTGTCGCGGGACTTTCCGGCGATTCCGGGAAGACCCTGATTGCGCTCGGGGCGGTTCTCCTCGCGAGAAACACCGGCCTCCCGGTCGGTGTCTTCAAGAAGGGGCCTGACTACATTGACGCGGCCTGGCTCACGTGGGCGTCGGGCCGGGCTGCCCGCCACCTGGACAGTTACCTCATGGGATGGGAGAAGGTCACCGCGTCGTTTGTCGCCCACGCCGATCCCGACGGCCTGAGCGTCATCGAAGGGAATCGCGGCCTCTACGACGGGTTCGATGTGCGGGGCACGCACAGCACCGCGGAGCTCGCCAAGCACCTGCAGGCCCCTGTCGTCCTCGTCGTCAACGCCACGAAGGTGAGCCGCACCGCGGCCGCACTCGTGCTGGGGTGCCAGATGCTCGACCCCAAGGTGAGGATCGCCGGCGTCGTGCTCAACCAGGTCGCCGGGTCCCGGCACGAGCGGGTGTTGCGCGCAGCCATCACGGATGCCTGCAACCTGCCAGTGCTGGGCGCGGTCCCGCGGGCGCTCACCGGCACGCTGCTGCCCGGCCGCCACCTGGGTCTCGTGACGCCGGAGGAGCATCCCGAGATCGGGGTGCTCAGGCAGAACCTGCTCGGGCTTCTCGACGGGCACCTCGACCTGGCCGGAATCCTCGGTGCGGCGGGCACGGCGGTTCCTTTGCCGCAGCCTCCCGACTCGTGCGAGCCTGCCCCGGACGGCCGGGGGCTCACGATCGGTTACCTGCGGGACTCGGCGTTCACCTTCTACTATCCCGAGAACTTGGAACAGATCGAACGCTCAGGGGCGACCCTCCTGCCGATCTCGTCCCTTTCCGGCGGCAGCGTGCCCGCGCGCCTGAGTGCGCTCTACATCGGCGGCGGATTCCCCGAGACGCACGGACCGGCGCTCTCGGCAAACCGGTCTTTTCTCGAGTCGATCCGGCGGAGCGCGGAGCACGGATTACCGATCTACGCCGAGTGCGGCGGGTTGATGTTGCTGGCGCGCACGATGACCTGGCAGGGCAGGAGACACGCAATGGCCGGGGTGCTGCCCGTTGACATCGAGGTGTGCGACGTCCCGCAGGGCCACGGCTACGTCGAGCTGGAAGTGGATCAGCCGAACCCGTTCTTCCCGGTCGGGCTCGCGCTTCGCGGCCACGAATTTCACTACTCCAGAGTCGTCCCGGACGGCTCCGGGCCTCCGACCGCGTGCCGGGTCACGAGGGGAGCCGGCACCCTGCGGGGTCGCGACGGGATCACGCTGGGTAATGTGTGGGCCGGCTACACGCACGTGCACGCCTTGGCCACCCCCGAGTGGATCACCGGACTCATTGCCGCTGCGCGCCGGCGCGCGGCCTCTGCGTCACCGCCCGCGTAGCTGCGCCCACGCCTGCGGCGCCCCACCCTGCGGGCTGAGGAGTCTCGACGGGAGCGGCCTCACGGGGCTGACGATGCTGTCGGGAGGGTCACTGTGAACGTGCTGCCGCGGCCCCGGACTTTCTGCCCGGATCGACCCGCCGTGGGCCTCGACAGGTGACGGGCGATCGTGAGGCCGATTCCGCTTCCGCCGCTCGTGCGACCGCGGGAGCGGTCGACCCGGTAGAAACGGTCGAAGACGTGCGTCAGATGCTCGGCGGGGATGCCGATCCCGGTGTCTGCGACGGTGATCGTGACCCTGCCACTATCGACGCGTGCCCGGATCTCCACCCGGCCGCCGGCCGGCGTGTACTGGAGCGCGTTTTCCAGGAGGAGGACCTGGCCGACCCGATCCGGGTCGGCCAGCATCTACGGAAGCCCGGACGGGACATTGACCGCCAGGGCCATTTTCTCGTCATCGAACTGCGGGCGGAGCCTCGTGGCCGTAGCCTCCACGAGATCCCGGGCCCAGACGCGGCGAGGGTGCACGGGCACGAGGCCGGCCTCGGCGCGGGACAGTTCCTGCAGGTCATCCACGAGCCGCTGGAGGCGTACGGCCTCTCGGCGGACCAGGTGGAACGTCTCGGGCTACGCCGGGATCACGCTATGCACGAGGCCTTCTATGTAACCGGCGATGCTCGCCAGCGGCGTCCGTCGTTCATGCGCTACGTCCGCCATGAAATCCCGGCGCGTGGCTTCTGTCTGCTCGAGCGTTCCGGCCATCTCGTTGAAGTGCGCGGCGAGCTCTCCGAGTTCTTCGGCCGAGAGTATCGGGACCCGCTCGCCGTATCATCCGGCGGCGATTCGGGTGCTCGCCCGTGCCATCGCACCGACAATGCGCCGGGTGACGAAGAGGCTGACCGCGAGTGCGGTGAGGACTGCGGCGATCGCTGCGACGGCGAGCGTGGTGGCCATCGCGCCGAGCACGCTGTCGAAGAGCGCTGCGTCGAGTTCCGGATGCTCGCCTAACTATAACTAGCCAAAAATATTTGAAATTTCGAATGTCCCGATAGGTACGTGCATCGCTGGAGACTGTGGGTTGAAGGGTCGACGTCAGCGGTGTCGCCACGAAACGTAGTACCTGCCGACCTGAGTCCAAGGACGTATCTCCGGCT
>DASPUZ010000042.1:0-8844 GCA_035622635.1 bacterium
CGATCGCCACCACGATGCACTGGCTTCCAAACTGGAGCGCCGCCTCCCGGATCAGCTCGGGGCGCTTGATCGCAGCCGTGTTGATCGCCACCTTGTCGGCACCCGCGCGCAACATACGCCGCAGGTCGTCCACCGTCCGGAGCCCGCCGCCCACGGTAAACGGAATCGTCAAGACCTCGGCGGTCCTTCGAACGACGTCCTCCATGATCGCCCGTCCTTCGTGGCTCGCCGTGATGTCTAGGAATACCAGCTCATCCGCTCCTTCGCGATCGTACAGCGTCGCCAGCTCGACTGGATCCCCGGCATCGCGCAGGTTCACGAAGCTCGTCCCCTTGACGACACGGCCGGCCGTGACGTCCAGACAGGGGATCACGCGGCGGGCCAGCATGCTCACGCCGCCGCCGCGAGCAGATCCTCGAGCAGCACCGTGCCCTCGTACAAGGCGCGGCCGACAATGACGCCTTCGAGCCCTCGAGCCTCTAGCCCCCGCAAACGGCGCACGTCGGCGATCGAGGCGACGCCGCCCGAGGCGATCACGGGCGCGTTCGCGACGTCGAGCATCGCCTCCAGCGCGGCGAAGTTCGGGCCCGCGAGCATCCCGTCGCGGCTCGTATCGGTGTAAACGATACGCCGGGCGCCCGCGCCGACGACCCGCGCGGCCGCGTCGAGCGCAGACTCCCCCGTGGACGTCACCCATCCCTGGGTGACCACGGAGCCGCCGCGCGCGTCGATGCCGACCGCGACGCGATCGCCGAACCGGGCGCACGCGTCCCGGAGCAGCCCGGGGGAGGTCGCGGCCCCCGTCCCCAGGATCACCCGGGCGGCTCCCTCGGCGAGATAGTGCTCGATCGCCGACACGTCCCGGATGCCGCCGCCGACCTCGACCGGCGTGCGAAGGACACGGATCAGACGGATGATCGTTGCGTCGTTGACGGGATGTCCGCGAAAGGCTCCGTCCAGATCCACCACATGGACCCAAACGGCACCCCCGGTCTCCCACCGGAGCGCCGCCGCGACCGGATCGTCGGAGTAAACGAGCTCGCGGTCTGCGGCCCCCTGGATCAGGCGCACGCACCGTCCGCCCCGGATGTCAACGGACGGAAGCACCAGCACCGAGGACCCACCTCGCGATGTTCTGGAGCATGCGCACCCCGACCGCGCCCGACTTCTCGGGGTGAAACTGCGTCGCCCACAGATTGCCGCGGCCGATCACGGCGGCCACCTCGCCTCCATACGGCGTGGTCGCTGCGACGATGCCGGCCTGAGCGGGCACCGCGTGGTAGGAGTGCACGAAGTATACATACGCTCCGGTGGGGATGTCCGTAAGAAGCGGGGACGGGCGCTCGACCCGGAGTTGGTTCCAGCCGATGTGCGGCACCTTGACGGCATCTGACAGCCGCGCCACGCGTCCCGGGAGGATGCCGAGGCCCGGATGGAGTCCGTCCTCCTCGCTCTCGTCGAACAACAGCTGCATGCCAAGACAGATCCCGAGAAATGGCCGGTCTGCGCGCACATGCTCGACGATCCGCTCGGCCCACCCCAGGGCGCGCAGCCGCGCGACCGCGGGCCCAAACGCCCCGTCGCCCGGAACGACAAGCGCGGCCGCCGAGCCCACCTCGCCCGGCGTTTCCACGACCCTCGCGTCAAGCCCCAAGCGCACCAGCGCCTGACGGATGCTGTGGAGGTTGCCGGCGCCGTAGTCCACGATCGCGATCATGACAACGTCCCCTTCGTCGACGGCACGTCGTGCACCCGGGGATCCAGCTCGGTGGCGCGGTCGAGCGCCAGCGCGAGCGCCTTGAAGGCGGCCTCCACCATGTGGTGGGCGTTTCGGCCGTGCAACAACATGACGTGCAGCGTGATCCCCGCGTTGACGGCGAACGCGCGAAAGAATTCCTCCGTCAGGTCGGTGTCGTACGCGCCGAGCCGCTGGCGGGGCACTGGCACCGCGTAGTACAGAAACGGCCGGCCGCTGACGTCCACGACCGCCAGCACCAGCGCCTCGTCGAGCGGCGCGTATGCCGACGCGTACCGCCGGATGCCGGCGCCGTCACCGAGCGCATCCCTTAGCGCACGGCCGAGCGCGATCCCGACGTCCTCGACGGTGTGGTGGGCGTCGACCGCGAGGTCCCCGGCGGCCGCGACCGTCAGATCGAACCGGCCGTGGCGGCCCACTTGGGACAGCATGTGGTCGAGGAACGAAATCCCCGTCGAGATCTCGCACCGTCCGGTGCCGTCGACCGTCCAGGCGGCCTCAACACGGGTCTCTCCGGTTGCCCGGACGACGCGCCCGCGCCTGTTCATCCTCCCTGCCCCCGCGCCGTCACCGCGAGCACGTGAGCGGGGAAGTCTTCGTACCGGCCCAACTGCTCCACGACGGGCCGGACCGCGGCGAGCCCGCGCGCGTCCAGGTGCGCAACGGATGTCGCCTTCAAGTAGCTGAGTACGGTCACGCCCGACCCGACTCTCGCAAATCCGCTCGTCGGCAGGGCGGCCGGGACTCCGATCGCGTAGTTGCCGGCGGAAAACGGCGTGTCCTGGCCGAGGAGCACCTCGCCCGCGTTTCGGATCTGGCCGAGGCTCGCGAATGGATCCCGGGTCGCGACTTGGAGATGCTCGGGCCCGTACAGGTTGACGAACTCGACCGCCTCGTCGAGCGTCCGTGCGACGACCGCTCCGCCGCAGTCGCTAAGCGCTGCCTCCGCGAACGCCCGTCTCCAGGCGGGAAGCTGGGCCAGATACCGCGGCAACACCTCCTGGACCTCGTCCACGAGCGAAGCCGACGGCGTGACGAGGATCGCCGCGGAGTCCGTGCCGTGTTCGGCCTCGTTCAGCAGGTCCAGCGCGAGCCGCGCCGGGTCGGCCGTCTCGTCGGCGAGGATCATGGACTCGGTCGGCCCCAACACGGAGAGCAGCCGCACGCCGTAGGACTGAAGGACGATCTGCGCGGCGAGCACGTACGGGTTTCCCGGCCCCCCGAGCAGGCGCACCTGTGGAAACGTCCCGGTGCCAAACGCGAGCCCGGCGGCGCCCGCGACACCGTTGGCGCGGAAGACCTGCGTCACGCCGAGCAAGTCGGCCGCGACCAGCAAGGCCGGGTCGGCGCTGCCATCCTTGCGTGGCGGCACCAGCGCTGCGATCTGCTCGACGCCCGCCACGATCGCGGGCACCACCATGGTGATGAACGTCGAAGGGAACGCGCCCTTGCCGCTCGGGACGTACACGCCGACGCTCTCGACGGGCGTGTACTTCACGCCCACCGTGATACCGGGCTCGAGCTCGTCCATCGACAGTTGCGGCGGCCGCAGCCACTCGCTGTAGCGGCGGGCGCGCTCGATGCTCGCCTCGAGCGCGACACGTAAGCCGTCGTCCACCGCCTCATAAGCCCGCGCCGTCTCCTCACGATCGACGCGCAGCCGACCAGGCTCGAGCGTCACCCCGTCGTGGCGCTGCGTGTGCTCGATGATCGCCGCATCCCCGCGTCGCCGCACGTCCTCTATGATGTCGCGGACGTGCTCGATCCGCTCCGGCGCGAACGCGCCGGCGCTCGAGCGTCCGAGCATCCGCTGCAATCGCTCGGATGAGACCTCACCAAGCCTCACGACGTCCACGCGCGTCCCTCCTCGTCTCGGCGTCCCACCCGGGCCAGGCGCGCCTTGCCAACCACCTACGCCGGCGGCGCCGCCGTGCTCGCTGTGACGGCGGCTCGAATCCGCTCCACGACCGCCGCGACTACGTCCGCGCGGCTGCGCAGGCTCACCCGGTTGACCACGAGGCGGGCCGTCGACTGGAACAACTCAGCCACCTCGACCAGGTGATTCTCCGCGAGCGTGCGTCCCGTCATCACGAGATCCATGATCCCGTCCGCGAGCCCAACCTGAGGCGCGAGCTCGACCGTGCCGTGCATGGTGATGATGTCCACCGCGCGACCCCGGCCCCAGAAGTACCGCTCCGTCACATGCGGGTACTTCGTCGCAACCCGCAACGGATCGTTTCGCTCCCATGTCCCGACGGATTCTTCCGGAAACGCGAGCACGCCGCGACAGAACCCGAACCCGAGATCGACCAGCTCGTAGACGTCGCAGCCCTGCTCGAGCAGCGTATCCTTGCCGGCGACACCGAGGTCGGCGGCGCCGTGCTCGACGTACGTCAGCAGATCCACCGGTTTTGCAATCAAGCAGGTGATCGTCCCGTCCATCCCGGGCAGGATCAGCCGCCGCGTCCCGCGCCATGCTTCCGGCGCGAGATATCCTGCCGCCTCGAGCAGCCGCACCGCCCCATCCAGCAGTCGTCCGGATGGAATTGCGATCGTGACCGCACTCACGGCACGCGCTCCTCTCCCGTCCCGGCGGCGAGCTCGTCGAACGCCACGGTGTGCTCCCGGCCGTCGCGCTCGCGGACCACGACGGCCTGCCCGCGCACCAGCAGGGCGCGGGCAACGCCCCGCGCGGCCGCCTCGCGCGCCACCTCCTCCCACCCGCGTCCCTGCACTTCGACCGCCACCGTGAGGCCCCGCGCCCGAAGGACCCGCGCGCATGCGAGCGCCCGCTCCCGGCTTCCGTTCTCGAACGCGACCACGGCATCGGGAGCCCACGCATCCGCCGCGCTCTCCTCGGCGGACAGCACACGTTCCACGCGCACTGCGAATCCGGTCGCAGGCCGCGAGACGCCGAAGCGCTCCAGCAGGCGATCGTATCGGCCGCCGCCCAGCAGCGGAACGCCGAGCGCGGTCGTGTGTCCCTCGAACACGATTCCCGTGTAGTAATCGAAGTCGCGGATGATGCTCAGATCCACCGTCACCGCGTCCCACGCGCCGTACGCGCGGAGCATCCGTTCGAGGGACGCGAGGTCCTCCACGACCGTCCGGACTTCCGGCACGTCGGCGAACCGGGCGGCCTGCTGCAGTGCGCTGGGCCCCTGCAGCGTCGGCAGCGCCAGCAGCGCGTTCACGCGGGCGGGCGCCGCATCGTGCGCCTCGAGCAGACGCCTCAAACCCACAAAGTCCTTCTGGTAGAGGAGCGTGCGGACGTCCTCGAACACCGGATCCGCAAGGCCCAACCCGCCGAGCAACCCGCGCAGGAACCCCACGTGCCCCAGGCTGATCGAAAACTGATCCACCCCGGTCGCCTGGAGCGCCTCCACCGCGACTGTCACGATCTCGGCGTCCGCCTCCAGCGTCGCCGCGCCGATCAACTCACACCCGATCTGCGGAAACTCCCGGAGCTGGCCGGACCCGGCCTCGCGCCACCGAAAGACCTGCCCGGCGTAGGCGAGCCGCAGCGGCAGGGGCGCTTCGCGCAGCCTGGTCGCGACGAGGCGCGCTACCGGCGTCGTCATCTCCGGGCGCAGCGCCAGCAACTCGCCGTCCCGGTCCACCAGCTTGAAGAGACGGCTGCCCACCGTGCCCCCCTCGCCGCGCACCAGCACGTCGAGATATTCGAGCGTGGGCGTGGTCACCTCGCGGTATCCCCACCGCCGCATCCGATCGAGGATGCCGGCGACCGTCTCGCGCACGCGTCCCGTCTCGTGCGGGAGAAGATCACGAGTGCCCGTCGGGATCTGTTGCCAGCGCTCCAAACGCATCACCGGAACGATTCCTCCGTCGCGCGGGCAGCGGAGACGCAACCCGGCGGCTCTTTATCCTGATAAAGCGCTACAGTATGAAAGTTAACCGATGTATGGTAGCATGCGGCGTGCTCCACCGTCAATCATACCCAACGATGGCCGCGTCCGGCCGGACACCGTGCGCTCCAAAAGGCGCCCGCGGCGCGCGCCGTCAGCGGTCGAGCGCGTCGAGGTCGCGGGCGATCCGGTCCAGGTCCGCCGGATCCGGCGGGGGCGACGCCGGCGGCGTCCGGCGGGCCGAGCGGCGAATGGTCACCGCGGCGATGGCCAGCCCGGCCGCGAACGCCGCGAACGGGCCGAGATACAACACCCACGACATGCCGCGTCGAGGAGGTTCCGCGAGCACGCTCTCGCCAAACTGCCCAACAAAGTACCGGAGGATCTGGCTCGGCGTCTCGCCGGCCTGCAGCTTCTGCCGGATGACCGCCCGCATCTCACGCGCCACCGTCGCGTCACTCTCCGCGACGGTCTGCCCCTGGCACACCGGGCACAGTAACTGACGGGCCACGTCGTAGACGCGGTCGTCGAGGGTCTGCGCCGACGCCGCCGCGGCGAGGGCCGCAACGAGCGCCGCGGCAGCGAGCACCCAAAGCCAGGGGCCCGGACACATCCCGCGCAACGGCGCCGTCACCCGGTGCGCTGCCGCCGCCTGCGTGCGGAATCCACCCCCTTGCCGAGGCGCTCGAGGACGAGCGTGTATCCGTCCGCGCCGTACGCCAGGAAGCGGTGCACGCGACTGATGGTCGCCGACGATGCGCCCGTGCGCGCCTCGATTTCCTGATACGTCCGTCCATCGTCCAGCATGCGGGCGACGGCGAAGCGCTGCGCGAGCGCCTTCAGCTCGCCGATCGTGCAGAGGTCTTCGAAGAATCGATAGCATTCGTCGACCGTCCGCAGGCGCAGCACCGCGCGAAAGAGCGTGTCGGTCAGTGGATTCCGGAGTTTGGGGTTCACCACGATCCGGTCACCTTCCCCGCAATGGTGCGTCGCTGCGACACACCCGAGCCTTCGCTCATACCAACCCCTCGACCTGCCGCGCCTCCCATTCGCACCCGAGGGCCCGAAACGATGCCGCCGCGGCCATGATCAGGTCCAGGGCGTCGGGCCGGCCCGCGGCCAGGGCGGCGTGGGCCTCCGCGCGCGCTGCCCTGGCCTGCAAGTAGCGATTGCCGGTATGTCTCAGGGCGTCGACCGCGTCACCGGCAAAACGTCCCGCGCGCCACGCATCGCGGCCCGCCGCGAGCGCCTCGGCGAAATCGCACCAGAGGACCGCGCGACCGTCGACGTCGCGCTCGGGCCATCCCTCAAGCGCCGCCGCGAACAGACGCTCGGCTTCTCGAACCCTGCGGCCTGCGTCGGCCGAACCGCGGAGGACCGCCAGGCGCACCAGCAGCGCCGCCTTGACGGCCTGGGCGTGCGGCACCGCGCCCGCCTCACGCAGCCGGCGCGCGAGCCCGAGTGTTCGATCGCAGGCCGCGATGCCCGCCTCGGCCGCAGCGACCGCCGCCTCGGCACGCTCGACGTCCGCGAGGTCCCGGTACGCTCCTTCGAGCGCGCCACGGTACGGGAGGACGTCCTTGTCGCTGCGGCCGCGGCGAACGATGTTCACCAGTTCCTGGGAGAGCACGACCGCGCGGCGGCTCTCATCCGGGTCACGCAGGAGGCGGAGTGCCAGCGAAAGGCCGACCAGGGTATCGACGAGCGCGTCCCCGCCACCGGCGCCCCTTTGAGCGCGTTCGGCGTCGCGAAACGCCTCGATGGCAGCGGGCAGATGGCGCACACCTTCTCGAAAGAACGCGGCGAGATGCCGCCACCCGGCCGCCAGCCGGTCCGAGGCGGCGCGCTCGTCTTCGGCGCTGTGCACGTCAGGACGTCGCGTGGGGCGAGGCCGACCGGTGACTCAGCACGATGGCGGACACGAGGAGCGCCAGCGCGACCGCGACGGTGAGCAGGGTCCACGCTTGGAGCGTGACGACTCGCAGGGCGAACAAAACGGCCAGCATGCCGTACAACGTCTGATAGAGAATCGCGGCGACCAGGAACATGCCGAGACGACGATGAGTCGCCCCGTACGCCGCGAGTGCCGTCGAGGCCGCGTTCGCGGCGACAAATCCGAGCTGCTGCGCGAGCGGCGTTGCAAGGCTCCCGGTACCGATCTGAAGGGCGCGTGCCATCAACGCCAGCGCGATGACCTGATACGCGCCAACCGCGCCGAATCCCGCACCCGCGGCGGCCCCGAACGCGGCCGCGTCGACTTCCGTGCCGTCCCGGGACAGTGCGAGCAACGTTGCGGCGAGCTTGAAGATCTCGTTAATGGCCGCCGCGATTCCGGCGCCCAGGAGGCCGATCCCCACGCTCAAGCTGTAGGCTTCCATGTCCCAGCCAAACGCGGACGCAACCAGCAACTGGATCGGATTGACGAGGAGCACGGTGATGGGGAACGCGATCGCCCCCAGAACAAATGCGACAAGGAACCACGGCTTTCGAACACGCCCGCGGCCGACAACCGCCGCCACCGCGAGCCCGTAGCATAGGGCGATCGCGACGGCCACGGGGTTTCTCACGATGGACAACTCATGCACACGACACGCGTATTGTATGCTGGTGAGACGCTCATTGCAAGGACGCCCTTCGGGCCTCGGGCGAATCCGCTGCGGCTAACGGGACGCACCGGCCGCAGCCCGCCGCTCATGTGGTCGCAGCGCGGCGACGACCGCGAAGCTGAGCGGCGTCGGAACGCCTGACTCCCGTCCCATCCGCACGACCGCCCCGCACAGTGCGTCCAGCTCCATCCGCTTGCCGGAGGCGAGATCATTGTACAATGACGCTCGCGTGTGGTAGCCCGTGCCCCGCACGAGATCACCCACAAACGCCATCTGACGCTCGACGACTCCTTCGAGACGAGTGCCCCGAGCCCGGCCGACGGCGGCCGTCTCCTCCATCAGGCCCCGAAACATCTCGCGGGACTCCTCGTGATCCCAGACCTCGCCGAGGGTGACGCGGGTGAGCGCGGTCATCCCGCCCGCCGCGCAGATGAACACGAACTTCTCCCACATCGTGCGCACGATCTCGCCGGTCACCCGGCTCTTGATTCCGGCGCCCGACAGCACCGCATTGATCGCCTGGACCCTCGGCGTGATGCTGCCATCCATCTCGCCGCAGATGATCTCCCCCGAGAGGCCGATGTGCCGGATCACTCCCGGCGCCTCGATCGCCGCG
>DASPUZ010000043.1:0-11059 GCA_035622635.1 bacterium
ATCTCCACCTCTTGGCGAGCTTCCACGTCCGTGCCTCCCTGCCGCACGTCTCACGCCGGCCAACATCGCCTGCGCAGGGCTCGGACGTGAGGATACCTTTCTCGGCGGGCGCGTGGGGGAAAACCGGCGCACACGCGCGCACGGCCGGGAGCCGGCGGCCTCGTGCGCGCCGAAGGTTGCTTCGGCAAGGTCCCGAGGCCTCCTGCCCCGCCACGAGACACTCCGCGGGCTCGAGACGGGACAGATCCGCTCCGGCAGAGAACTTTGCCGCCGCGATGGGTTCACGTTCCTCCGCTCCTCTTGCTCCGTTGCTGTGGTACCAGGGGCAGGTTCAGGCCGTACTGGCCCGCTCCGGCGGTCCATTGCGCCTCGTGCGGGCCGAGGGCAGCCGCGTGTGGGACTCGAGGGGACGCGTCTACCTGGATGCGCGTTCGGGCCTGTGGGCGGTGCTGGTCGGTTACGGTCGCGACGATGTCGTGGCGGCCGTGAACGCGCAGCTCCACGCGCTCTCGTTTGCCCCGCTCACCGATGCCGTATCGCCCGTGGCTGAGGAGCTGGCCGCCCGGCTCGGGACGCTCGCACCCGGAGATCTGACGAGCGTGGCGCTCGTGCCGACCGGATCGGAAGCCGTGGACACCGCGCTCAAGTTTGCCAGGTTGTTCCACCATGCGGGCGGAGACCGCCGGCGGCACATTATCATCAGCCGTGAATACTCGGCGCACGGCGGCACGTACGCCGGCCTATCGCTAAGCGACCCGGACCGCGGGTTGTTGCGCGGCATTGGCCCGGGCCTTCACGGCATCCGCTTTGCGCCCGCGCCCTATCGGTACCGCTGCCCGCACTGCGGCAGCGAACCGGCGTGCACGCTCGCCTGTGCGGGAGCGCTCGAGGACGCCATCGTCAAGGCCGGGCCGCAGCGCGTCGCCGCCGTGTTCGCAGAGCCCGTGCCGGGGCCGGGCGGCGTGATCGTCCCGCCGGATACGTACTGGCCGAGCGTGCGCGCGCTGTGCGACCGGTACGGGGTGCTCCTCGTGGCCGACGAAGTGGTCACGGGGTTCGGTCGGACTGGGCGCTGGTTTGCATCCGACCACTGGGGACTGATTCCCGACCTGCTGATCGTGGGCAAGGGGATGACGGGAGGTTATCAGACGCTCGCGGCCGTCCTGATGCGGCAGCGGGTCGCAGAGCGTTTGGCACGTCGCCGCGTGCCGCATGGCTTTACGTACAGCGGCCATCCCGCCGCGTGCGCGGCCGCGCTCGCGTGCCTGCGGATCGTCGAGGAGGAAGCTTTGGTGGAGCGCGCGGCGCGCCTGGGGCGCCGGCTGCTTGATGATCTTGGAGCCGCGCTTGCGGGATGTCCTCTCGTGGGTGAGGTCCGCGGCGTCGGGCTCATGGCCGCGGTGGAACTGGTTGACGACCGAGGCACCCGCGCTCCCGCCCGACTCACGACACAAAGCCTGCGCCGCCTCGACGAGGATCTGCGCGCGCTCGGAGTGTTGTGTTTCGTGGATAACCCCGTGATCGTGGCGCCGCCGCTCGTGATATCCGACGAGGACGTGACCCGGCTCGTGGCCGCTGTGGCGGGGTCGGTCTGGGCGCTCGCAGAGCGCCGGCGCCGCACGGAGCGTGGATGAGGAGGGTGGGAGATGGCGGACGCGAGTGCGACGCTCGAGGGGCAGGATGGGATTTTCACGCTGACGTTGCGGCGGCCGGCCGTGCTGAACGCGCTGAACATGGCGCTGTGCCGGGAGGCCGCGACTGCGATCGGGCGTGTGGCGGACGACCCGGGCGCCCGCGTTCTCGTTCTCACGGGGGAAGGGCGAGGGTTCTGCGCCGGCGCCGACCTCAAAGAGCGCGAGGGGGCCACGCTCGAAGCGCTCTGGGCGCACAACCGCAGCATCGCCGCGATTCCCGAGGCGCTCGAACGGCTTCCCGTGCCCGTGATCGCGGCGATCAACGGGCCGGCCCTCGGCGGCGGTTGCGAACTGGCGCTGGGATGCGATCTACGGTGGGCGAGCGACACAGCCGTGCTCGGCTGTCCGGAAGTCACCCGCGGCATCATTCCGGGAGCGGGCGGGACCCAGCGACTGCCGCGTGTGGTAGGTCCGTCGCGCGCCATGGCGCTCATCCTGACCGGCGGACGCGTGACCGCGGAAGAGGCGTACCGAATCGGGCTGGTGGACGCGGTTGTTCCTGCGGATCGGCTCTTGCCGTCGGTCCTGGAGCTTGTGCGGATCGTCGCGTCGAACGCGCCGCTCGCGGTGCGCGCCGCGAAGGAAGCGATTCAGGCAGGGAAGGCGTATGGATTGGAGGAGGGTCTCGCGCTCGAAGCCCAGCTGCAGCGCCGGCTGTACGAGACGGCGGACTGCCGCGAAGGAATCGCGGCGTTCCGGGAGCACAGGCCGCCCCGCTGGGCCGGGCGCTGATTCGAGCCCGCCCCGCGAAGCTAGGCTCGGCCGATCGCGAACCCCACCATCAGCATCGTGAAGACGAATCCAGCCAGCGCGACGTAGAGCCAGTCGCGTCGCACGGCGAACGCCACGACGGAGATCCCGACGCTCACAACCGGGGTGACCATGAGCAGGAGCAGTCCCGCGTCGGTCACCGCTGCCGGCTGAGGAGGAAGGAGCGCATCCAGCACGACCCGCAGCGAGCGGGGGTCTTGCTCGGCGCCCGCGGGGACTTGTGCCGGGGTCAACAGGATCGCACGCACCCCCCCGTGTGCGATGAACAACCCGACTCCCGCCAGGATGACCGCGGCTGACACCAGGATGCCCCAACGGAGCACGCGGCTGATCAACGCGTCGACGCTCGAGAGCTTGCCGCCTGCGGGCACACGTGCCCCGGCGCCGGGATCCGCGGTGATCCTAGACATGGAGGCCCCGGACGATCATTTCGACCGCCGTGATTGCCAGCACGGGAATGAAGAGCTTCCGAATCGTCACGTTGTGCAACCGCTGCATCACGTGGGTGCCGCCCCACGCGCCGGCGAGCACGCCGAGCGCGACCGGGGCCGTGATTAGCGGGTGGATGTCGCCCCTGGCAAAGTAGACGCCCGCACTCGCCGCCGCGGTGACGCCTATCATGAAGTTGCTCGTCGCCGTGGACACCTTCATCGGCAGTCGCATGATGATGTCCATCGCCAGCACCTTGAACGATCCGCTCCCAATGCCGAGCAACCCCGACAGCACCCCAGCCACGTACATCATCGCGCCACCCGGAAGCACCGCCGTCGCCGAGTACGGTACCCGCTGGTCGAGCACACGATCATAGTACTCGCCCGAGAGCCCCAGCCGGTTCGCCAGCGGATCCTGCGGGACCTCGCCCGGGACTTCCACGGTCAGGCGGCCGAGAAGAGCGATCGCTGAGTAGGCGAGGAGCAATCCGAAAACCACATACAGCACGCGGGCCGAGACGTGACCGGCAAGGAACGCGCCCGACAACGCGCCTACCGTGGTCGCGACCTCGAGTGCGATGGCGATCCGGAGGTTTGCAATGCCGCCACGCACGTACGCGGCCGCCGCGCCGCTGCTCGTGGCGATCACGGAGACAATGCTCGCGCCGACCGCGTAGCGGATCGGCACTCCCATGAGGAGTGTCAATCCCGGGACGATGACGATCCCGCCGCCGAGGCCGAGGAGGGCGCCGAGCAGCCCCGCCACCGCCGACAACACCAGCACCTCGATGAACACGCGGGCGTCTCGGCAGGCGCGATGGTGAAGGTCGGGTCAGGGAAGACCGGACGCGGTTGTGGCGGGGATCAGGCGGCCGTGCTTCACGCCCCGCGCCGCGAGCAGCCGTCCCGCCAGTTCCTGCAGTACGGCGGGACGTCCGCGCACGACGATGACCTCGAGACAGTGCCGATGATCCAAATGCACGTGCAAGGTGGACACAATGTGCCGGAGGTAGTGATGCTGTACCTCGGTCAACCGCTCCGGTAACAGACGAGTGTGATGATCGTAGACCAATGTGATTGTGGCCATGGTTTCTGCGCTGCCCGCCTGCCATTCGTCGGCGACCAATTCCCGCCGGACGAGATCGCGGAGCGCTTCGGATCGATTCGTGTATTGATGTTTGGCGGCCCAATGGTCCAGCTGGGCGAGCAGCTGCGGCTCTATGGCGATCCCGAACCGGACTAACCGCCTGCGCGATGTCCTGGCCACGTCATGATTCTATCATAGATGCACACGCCGCCTCCGCAGCGGCCGGTTGCGGAGCCGCGAGCGTGCCGCTGCACGGCAGCCAGCGCGGGACCCGGCAACGCCGAGAGCATCGAGACGCCCGCGAGGTTAGGTTCCCTTGGTGCGCCCGGGAACTGTGGACTGGTATAATAGCCGGTACGGTGCCGTAGGCGATATTCTTCGTGCTCGGATGATACCGACTCCCTGTCGCCTTGTAGAATGCATCGGTGTACTGTTCACTTGTCAGTGCCCGAACGTCGAGCACATCCTCGACCGGGACAGGTTTCCGCTCCCGCTCGCGCACGCCGTTACGTAGGGCCTTCGCCTTCCGATACTCCTCAGGGGGTCACAGTGCGGGCGTCCTTCATTTCGGCTCCCTTCTGCTTCAGACGCGCCTCCAGGTCCGCGATTCGGGCGTGGAGCTTGTCCAACTGCTCCAGCACAATAGGGGCAGGTTAACGATTTCGCCTGAGATCGGCATCGGAGTCTCCTTTTCAATAGAACAAGTTCTGGCTCTTTGAGCAGCGGACGCCTCGGGTTCCCTCGATCGGCATATCCGCGGCTTTGAGTGCATCCGCCAACCACTGGTGTTGGATTACATCGCCGGCCTTGAAATCGAAGTAGCTGCCATTGTACGGGACGACACACGCGAGGGTGACATACTGGACTGTTGTCGCCTGGGTCTCGCGGGAGAACACTTCGTTGCATACCGGGCAATAAGCGAGGGTATTATCCGCCAGTTCGGCGACGGGGCAGTTGGTAGAGATGGGGAACTTCAAGGTGGGGAGAAGTCCGAGCGGCAAGACCACGTACACCGCCTCTGTGGGACGCGACGACTGGGTGCTGGCCGTCTCCTTAGCCGCGTGGGGAGGAGAGCAGAAGGCGAAGGAGCCCGTGTTCCTCCCGTCGAAGCCGACGGTGAACTTTTGGGAACGATAAGCTCCACGTCACAGTGGGGGTAATCTCCAAAATGCTCGGAGGAGGTGGGGCTTCATGCCGCTGGCGGCATTTCTCCTGATTGCAGCAGGTATTCTCGCATTCACCGGACACCTGATTATTCGGTAGCCAGAGGAGGTGCGTGATGCTGCTTGCGCTAGCCCTCATCGGACTGGGAGTGTTGTTACTGATCTAGCTCGGAGTTGATGGCCCCGGCACTGCGCAGTGTCCGGGGCCCTCGTCTGTCCCGTCATTTCTCGCAGCGTTCCGCATTTTGCCGGTCCATGTCCCGTTATCTACCGAACAGCGGGTGGTCAGTTGCGCGTAACGAAGCGCCATCGACATAGACTCGTGGCGCAGGACCTGTCGGACTAACTCCAGGTCGCCGGTTTGCTTGAGAATGCTGGTGGCCGCATAGTGGCGCAGGGCGTGGGGGCCGATCTTGTGGCCCAGACCAGCCCGGTCCGAGAGCCGATGCAGTAGGTGGCTGCCGTAGTTCCGAGATAGCGGGCGACCTTGGGTGTCTACGAAGAGATAATCTTCCGTCGTCGCATCATGGCGGGAGTTGATCCACGAACGAAGTGTATGGGCCGTCTCCGCCCCGAAGTGGCCAATGCCGTCCTTGGCGCCTTTACCGCCACGGATGGTGAGAGTGCGTTCTGCGAATCGGACGTCTTCGATCCGCAAGCGAAGCGCCTCGGAGATCCGTAGGCCAGAATCGGAGAGAAGGGAAACCAATGCCCGATTCCGCCGACCTTCAAAGGTGTCGGGGCAAGCATCCAACAGGCGTTGAACGGCTTCATCCTCTGGCACTCGGGGCAGTGTCTTGGGTGTTCGCATGGAGAGGTTGCGTAGCGGCGAGTATGGCAGCAACTCGGCTTCGACGGCCCAGCGAAAGAACGTGCGGAGACACCGGAAATGCTGGTGAACGGTCACAGCCTGCATTGTGGACCGCAGTCCAGTGAGGTACTGGACAACTTGTACGTCGATATCGGCGAGGCGCGGATTGCCTACTGACTGGGAGAACCGGGCTAGGTTGGCGTCGTAGGTTTCGACAGTTCGTTGGCTACAGTTGGCGACTCTCCGGCTCAGTAGAAAAGCTTCGATGGCGTCGGATAGGTGTGCATCGGCTTTCTCAGTGGATAAGTTGGGGGGAAGTGCTTCGCTAGATCGCTGGAAATCCTTGTCAGATAAGGATTCTGGTGCCCCCAGCGAGATTCGAACTCGCGTTACCGGCTTGAAGGGCCGATGTCCTGGGCCGACCTAGACGATGGGGGCGACTTCTCGATCACCTTAGCACATCTGCGAGGCCGGTGCCAAGCGCGTGTACTGGTCCAGTAAGTCCGAGTACACACGCCTCCATTCGCGGTCGTACGTAGCCTGCCACCGAGTGAACGTCGCTCGCGAGCCGGCCAGCGTCGCGATTCGGTCTATCACCCTGCCCGGGAAGGGCTCGGGGGATCCGAACGCTCCGTGAACGCGGGATGCCCCACCGACGCAAGGATCAGCGCCCGATGGTCCTCCCGGAGGCCGTCGGGCCACTCACCGGGCAAGATGCACTGTACTTCTGCGACTTCGTCGCTGGGGCGGAACGTGCCGCCTTCGAGACGCGCCGCATACACGACCGTCAGATGATGCGGGGCTTCGCGCTGAACCGTTATCGGGTTCAGCGTTCGGATGTGCAGTCCCGATTCTTCCAGGACTTCCCGCACGACGGTGTCCGCCGGATCCTCGCCGCGCCGGACCCAGCCGCCCGGGAGACCCCATGGGCGGCGGCGCCGGTAAGTATGCCGGGCGATCAGCACACGCCCCCTGTCGTCCCGGGCGACGGCGACGGACCCGATGACGAAATGGGCGTTGAGCCGCCACACCAGAGCGGATCGCGCCCATATTGGAAGGCGCGCCCACAGGCACGCCCCGATCCGTCTCCACGCGATCGTCTGGACGATCGCAGGCAGGCCGTTGATTGGCGACCCTTCCCTACGAGGCCCCGGCGACCACGTGTGCGCTTCAGGAGTTTGAGATTCCCCGATCGAGGCCTTCGCCGACACGCGGCTAGTCGTTGGGCACGGACGCGCCGCCGTCCGGCTTGTGATTATCCGGCGGCCGACCGTCGTGCTCGGCGAACTTTCGGTATCGGCTGGCAAGCTCGGCGAGCCGGGCGGTTACACGGGCGTTGACGGACCCCGGCGGGTACTCGCCGGACTGGTCCGCGGCGCCGGCGGGGGCGCCCGTAAGAATCTCGATCCCTTCGTCGATACTGTGAACGGCCCAGATGTGAAAATGGTCTTCGCGGACCGCGGCCACGATTTCGTCGCGAAGCATGAGATCCGACACGTTCTGGTGTGGAATGATGACGCCCTGACGTCCGGTCAGACCCTTCGCCTTACATACGTAGTAGAAGCCTTCGATCTTCTCGTTGACCCCACCGATCGGCTGGATCTCGCCCATCTGGTTCACGGATCCAGTGGTGGCGATTCCCTGCTCGATCGGCAGGCCCGAGAGCTCGCTGAGCAGCGCGTACAGTTCCGTCGAGCTTGCGCTGTCGCCGTCCACGTCCGAGTACAGCTGCTCGAACGTCAGCGACGCCGAAAGGCTCAGCGGCTGCTGCTGAGCGAACCGGCTGGCGAGGAACGAGGAGAGAACGAACACGCCTTTACTGTGGATCCGGCCGGACATGTGCGTCTCGCGTTCGATATTCACGACCCCCCGCCCCCCGACGTAGGCGCGGGCCGTGATCCGGCTTGGTTGGCCGAACATGTAGTCGCCGAGTTGGAGCACCGAGAGACCGTTGATCTGGCCGACGACACCCCCGTCCGTGTCCACGAGGATCTGCCCGCGTGTGATCATCTCGCGGATCTTCTCCTCGACCATGTTGGAGCGGGACGCCTTTTCGTCGACCGCACGCTGCACGTGCTCGTGCGTCACCAGGTCGCTGCCGGACTGTCGCGCCCACGCCGAGGCCTCGAAAACGATCTCCACGACCTCGTTGAAGCGTGTGCTGAGCTTGTCCTGCTGCGCGGCGAGGCGGGCGCTGTACTCGAGGATCTTCGCCACGGCCGAGGCGTCGAAGTTGCAGAGCTGGTTCCGTTTGCAGATCGCCGCGATCGCCCTCGCATACTCCTGAATTGTGTCTGGCGTCCGGTCCATCACCACGTCGAAGTCGGCGCGGATCTTGAACAGCTTCTCAAACTCCTCGTCGTACGCATACAGCAGATGGTAGAGGTCGGGGGTGCCGATCATCACAATCTTGACCTGCAGCGGGATCGGATCCGGCCTGAGCGTCGCAGTTGGCAGCATGCCTATGCTCTCGGCGAGCGACTCGATCCGGATCTGCCCGCTTCGCAGCGCGCGCTTGAGGCCTTCGTAGGCGTAGCTATTGAACAGCACATCCCTGGCCTGGAAGATCAGGTACCCGCCGTTCGCCAGATGCAGGGCGCCCGGTTTGATCATCGTGAAGTCCGTCACCATCGCGCCGAACTCCGCGCGATATTCGGTCTTGCCGACGAGGTTGTAGTAGGTGGGGTTGGGCTCGATGACGACCGGTGCACCGGTGTCCTTAGTGTGCGACACGAACAGGTTCACCTGGTACCGTGCAAATGGATCGCGCCTCGGGACCGGTAGCTCGAACCTCTGGGCCACGCCGGCTTCTTCATCTCCGTCGCCGCGGATCTCGGAGAGATGCTCCAGCATGTCCTGCCTCGCGGCGTCGAGAAACGCCACCACCGACGAATAGGCGCTGTACTGTCCCTTGACCCGTGACACCGGCGCGTCGATCATGTACCGCGCGGTCTCCTGGTCGAGCGTCCGTAGCGCCTCGCGTCCCTCCCGCTCCTTGGCCCGGATCTCCCGGAGCGTCTCCGCGACGGCATCCTGCAGCGCCTGCGTGCGCTGCACGATCCGCTGCCGGTCGGCTTCGGGCAGCTTTTGAAACACTTCCTCGGAAATCGGGCGGCCCTGCAGATCTACGGGCACCGTCGCGACGCCAGCGGGCGTGCGTTGCATGACGAGTCCCTGCTGGCGGGCCTGCTCCTCAAGACGCTGCCAGATGGCCCCCACGGCCTGCTCGTACTGCTTGATGACGTCGGTGCGGCGACGCTCGTACACCTCGCTCGCAAACGCACGCCGCAGGCCCTCGCGCACTTCCGTGATCATCTCGGCGGCGTCGTGCTGGAACGCCCGGCCTTGGCCGGCCGGGAGCGAGATCGCCGTGGGCTGGCTGGCGTTGGCGAAGTTGCGGACGTAACACCAATCGGGGGGCGTTGGGCGCGTGCGCGCCGCTCGTTCGACCTCGGCGCACGCGTACGTTCGGCGTCCGGTGCCCGGCGCGCCGCTCACGAAGATGTTGTAGCCGTTCTGGTCCACCGCAAGCCCAAACGCGAGCGCGCGCACGGCCCGCGTTTGTCCAATGATCTGCACGTCGGGTGCCAGATCCCCGGTCGATTGGAATGCTAGCTGCTTCGGATCGCAGCGCCACATGAGTGCGTCTGCGGGAAGGCGCCGAATGTCGCGCATCGAGGTCTCCATAATGGTGGTGCTTTTCGCTGGGGAGCAACAGTTCGCCTCTTGACGCGGGGAGCGTTTCGGATATATTGATGTCTGTACGTGCCTCCATATAGACATCTGACCGCTCAAACGGCGGCCGGCCGCGGGAGTAGCACTCGGATGGAGATCATTCTCACTCTTGAAGCAGCGCAGCAGATTCGTAGCGTCCTTGGCGACGATATTGACCTGTCACCGGGCGCCGTGCCATCTGCGCTGTCGCGGCTGGCTGTGGAGGCACCGGCTGTCTACTCGCAGATTCTCGCGAATCTGTCCGGGACGCAGATCCGTCTGGACAGCGAGCGTGCCCTCGCCCGAGCACGCTGGTGGCGCTCGGTGCGGGCGCGGCTGTTTTGGTGGGGCGAGTACGAGAGTGATGCCGGGGACCGGTTGATCGCCAAGCGGCATGTCGCGGCTGCGGTACCGCTCGGGCTGGCCGGCGTGATTCTTCTGCTGCTGGCAGGGTCTTCGGTATTCCGCCACCATCCGTCCGTGCAGGCTGCCCGCCGTCCGGCAGCGATGTTGTCCGCATCGCATCTGGCATTGCTGCAGCCGACCGTCGTCGAACGTGCACGGTCCCCGCTCGTCGCGCGGCTCAGCGCGCTTACCCCGCTGACGGACTTACCGAGCCCTCCGCCCGGCGTTCAGGCATGGGCATCCGCGCCGGGCGCATCCGCAACACAACCTGCGCCGCCTGCAGAATCGCCCCGGAACCCGTTGGTGTTCAACCGTGACTCAAATCCTGGGGCATCCGTGGCAGCCCTCGTACCGGCTGGAGCAGGCGCTCAGGATGGACCGGGGTCCCCTGTCGTCTATGACCGCGACGGAAGCGGGTCCGCATCGGAATCCCAGCCGGCGGTGAGTGCCGAGGCGAACTCTGGCCGCGCGACGGACGCGGCGGGCGAGGCCGGCCCGGAGGCACGCTGGGCGATCGGGAGACGCGTGGACGCGCGGCTGGCGACCGGGGTGCTCGCGGTATCGGGCGGAACGCCATTGCCGGCGATTGCTGAGACCGACCGCCCGGCCGCCGTTTGGCTCGGGCAAGCGACACTGGCCGCCGACGGACGCGTGCAGATTGCCTTCACCTTAACCGACCGGCGGGATGTCGTGCGAGGCATCGCTTTGGATCCCGGGCGCCTGGTACCTGGCTTGGCCGGGCGCACAGAGCTGCGACAGCCTCAAGCGGCGGCGGCGGCGGTAACTGCGGCGGCGGCGGCAGCAGCGGCGTATGCTCGCGCGCTTACCCAGCAGGGGCTCGCGCTCTCCGGGAGCTGGGGTGAGTTGACCTTGGGACAGCCAGCACCCCCGTGGGCGTACCTCGCGTCCTCCCTGGCCGACGGCGTAGCTCCGCGCACCAGTGTCTCGGGACCTGTGGAGACCACCGAGATCCCGGCACGGAC
>DASPUZ010000044.1:0-15291 GCA_035622635.1 bacterium
ACCGGCTTGATGCCACAGCCGCCGGAGTTCGCGGACCTGGCGCGCCAGGTGCCGCTGCAACCGCCCCAATTGCTGCATCTTGTCGCGTACCGACCCCAACTGCGCTTCCGTGATCTCGAGCGCGCTTTCCACCGCGCGACGGCGGCGGGCGGGATCGGCCGCTCGCTTGGCATCGGCGAGATGTTGGCGCTGCGCCTCGTCCGCGTCCAGGATGCGTTTGATCTCACTCAGGGACAGTCCGAGGAGGCGCTTCAGATCCTTGATCTGTTCGATCCGCTCGAGATCCTGCGCCGTGTAGAGGCGATGCCCCCCGGCCAAGCGCTCCGTGGGCACCAATAGCCCGATCTCATCGTAATAGTGCAGCGCCCGCGGCGTGAGCCCGCTCAGTTCGCAGACTTTCCCCACTTGATAGAATGTCGACATAATGGTCGAAACCGCACTCGCACCGTTTCCCCCGTTGGTCAGCCTGGCCGGTCGGCGCGGCGCTCTTCCCTGCACCAAGTCACCCTCCGCTTCGAGTCCGGACTGATTGTAGGAATACCTTACGTATGTGTCAAGCGCATGCCGCATACGTAATAGTAACGATCCGATGAACATTTCGTGAATCTATCGTGAAGAGGCGCAAACGGCTCTGTAAAGGAGCTGCTGCCCGGGTCCGAGAACACCGTTACTTGTGAGTCGCGTATGACCGGTGCGGGATCTGCTCGAATCGCGCCTGGCCAGGAGGTGACGGATCTTGTCCGCGCAAGTCACAGAGGCCGTTCGGCAGTTCCTCGAGAAGCCGAATATCGCCGTGCTCGCGACACGATCGCTATCGAACCATCCGCAGGCCACGCCGGTTTGGTTTCTCTACGACAACGGTCAGATCTTGATCAACACGTCCCAGGGCCGTGCAAAACTTCGCAACATCGAAGCCCACCCCGACGTCGCTCTGGCGATCGTGGATCGGGACAATCCGTACCAGTACGTGCAGATTCAAGGAACAGTGGTGACGCTCGATCCCAAAAGCGGCGCCCACGACATCGACCGGCTGTCGCAACGCTACGTCGGCACACCCTACGCGTACCCTGGGAACGATCGGCCCGAGAACCGCGTGTCGATCCGCGTCGAGGTACAGCGCGTCCACACGCAAGGTCTGTAATCTCGCCCCCACACCTCATCGCAGGCCCGGAGTCCGTCGGCGGGGACCCACCCCGGATGCCCCGGCGGGCCCCCGGTGTCGGAATCGAACAACTCACCCCGTGGTCGAGCGCACGCCGGCGGCGCGCACCACCGGTTCGGTCACCAGCAACGCGAGGAGAGCGTTCGCGAGCGCCTTAGCGGCGTTGAACGGCGCGATGGCGGAGAGGATCAACCCGGCCACGCGCGACGGGGCCATCCCAAACTGCAGACCCAGCAACACGAAGTTCGCGGGGATCATGACGAGCACACGGGCAACGGCCCCAAGGATGGCGGCGTACACTAGGCGCTTTGCGAACGAGCCGTGCATACCCCGGTACGCCCACGCGGTGACGGCGACGAACGTTGCGGCCGCGAGCCAGTCCGCGATCGGGCCGATCGGTCCATGGGCGCGCAGCAGGAGAAACAGCACGTCCTTGAGGAGCACCGCCGTGACCCCCGCGCCGGGCCCGTACAGCACGCCGGCCACCAGTCCGGCGGCATCGCTGGGATCGTAGGTCAGATAGGGCGCGTACGGCAACAGCGGGATCTGGATCGACGCCATCAGCACGAACGCGACCGCCGCGAGCATCGACGTCACCACGAGCCGCTGCGTGCCCATGGTCACGGCTACACCACGCCGTCCGCGTGAAGACGCGAGATCTCCTGCGCGTCGTACCCCAGCGCCCCGAGGATCTCGTCCGTGTGCTGGCCGAGCGCCGGGGGCGGGAACGGTGGATCAAGCGGCGTCTCCGAGAACCGGAACGGGGAGCGCAGCGTCGGCAGCTTCCCGAACTGCTGGTGGTCGGTGTACTGCACGAGTTGGGCCGCTATGACCTGCGGATGGGCGAAGAGATCGGCGAGCGTGTGCACCGGGCCGGCCGGAATCCCGGCCGCCGTAAGCCGGGCGATCCATTCCACGGCCGGGGCCGTCGCAAACAGCCTGCCGAGGAGTTCGACCAAGTCGGCCCGGTGCGTCACCCGGCCGGCGTTCGTCCGAAATCGATCGTCCTCGGCGTACTCGACCCCCAGCACCCCGCAGCACCGGCGCCACTGCTCGTCGTTGCCCACGGCGACGAGGAACCACTGATCGTCGCCTCCTCGGAACGCCTGGTATGGTACGAGGTTCGGATGTCCGGACCCCAACGGGCGCGGCTGCCGCCCCGTGGCGAAGTAGCTCTGCGCCGCGTAGGTCATCCACGACACGCCGGTCGCCATCAGCGACAGATCCACGCGCTGGCCCCGGCCCAACCGGTCCCGGGCAAGCAGCGCCCCAAGAATCGCTCCCACCGCCGTCGTGCCCGTCGCGAGGTCGATCACGGCCACGCCCGCGCGTACCGGCTCCCGCCCGGCCTCGCCAGTAATGGACATCAGCCCCGTGAACCCCTGCATCAACAGATCGTATCCCGGCCGGTCACGCTCCGGACCGACGGGACCGAACCCGGAGATCGAGCAGTACACGAGGCGACGATTCAAGGCGGCGAGCGTCTCATAGTCGGCGCCGAGCGCCGCCTGCGTACCCGGGCGGAAGTTCTCGACGAACACGTCGGCCCCTGCGACGAGCCGGTGCAGGACCGCGCGTCCGGCCGGCACGGACAGGTCGAGCGTGAGACTGCGTTTGTTCCGGTTGATCGAGAGATAGTACGTCGACTCGCGCGCGTCGCCGCCGGCCCCCTCGACGAACGGCGGTCCCCACGAGTGTGTCTCGTCCCCCATGCAGGGGCGCTCGACCTTGATGACGTCCGCGCCGAGATCAGCGAGCAGCATCGTACAGAACGGTCCCGCGAGCACGCGGGAGGCGTCGACGACTCGGAGCCCTGCCAGGGGGGCGGCGGTCGAAGACGTCACGGCGGCGCCGCTTCGACCCAGGCCGTCCGCGGGGTGTGCACGTCCCTGCTCGGTCTTCCGCCCACACGCCCCGTGTTCCATCCCGAGCGCGGGAGCCCCTGCCGGGCGACCCTTCGGCGTGGGGCTGCCGCTCCCGCACCGTGCTAGCGCACCCGACAGGGCACGCCTCGCACCAAACGGACACCGCACGGCGGCGCGCGGCATGTGGCCAAACTGTGGCAAACACACGTTCGACATGGTATCCTCGCTGTAATGCTGCCGACATGCGCGGCACGGCCAGAAGCCGGCAAGACGTCCGCCACTCGCCCGCTTGCGCCGATCTCGCGAGCGTGCGAAGCAGGAAGACCATTGCCCGCTTGCAAGGTCGCGTCTGAGCCGCTGAAGGTGCCAGTGCCGGAACGCCAAACATATGGACAGGGAGTCACCACGCCATGGACGAGCGCACACCTCTAGAACGCGCAATAGTCCCCGAGCTCGATCGCATCCTCGGGCACCCGTGGCCGGTGCTGGACGACGGCTTCGTCCGCGTCGTGGACTACCTCGGCTCCGACCAGTCGATCGTCCAGGCGGCACGCGTCTCCTATGGCGCAGGTACGAAGGCGGTCCACGAGGACGCCGGGTTGATACGGTACCTCATGCGCCACCGGCACACCACGCCGTTCGAGATGTGCGAGATCAAGCTCCACGTGCGCGTGCCGATGGATACGTGGCGCCAATGGATACGACACAGAACCGCCTGTCTTGCGGCAGGGACCCGCGTCACCTTCGACCTCCCACGAGGTGTGCGCAGAGGAGGTCCGCAGCCGCGCGCGATACGGATCGAAGAGCTCTTCGAGAAGCTTGAGCCCACGATACACCGGCGCGGACCCGACAAACATGGCAGTCCCCGCTCCAAAGCCGACCGAGTTCGTTCCGTGCACCTTCGCCAGATGAACGAGGAGACCGGCGTTGTTCAGCACACACGTGTTGCCGACGTCTACCGGAACGGGGTGAAGCCCGTCTTCCGCATGCTCCTGGCGGATGGGAAATGGATCGAGTGTACCGCGGACCACCGCTTCAAGTTCGCCGATGGCTGGAAGACCCTCGTGGAGGCGACCGGGCTCCACCTCATCGGCGGGCGGGCCGTCTGGAACGACGGGGATTACTCGGTGTACGTGAACGGCCGCGAGGTGACCGCAAAGCCCGTCCACCGACATGTCGTCCCCGCGCGGCCCGACTCATCGCCCGCCCCACACGAGGTCAACCCCACGATGTTCTGCGTCTCCTGTGCTCGCAACGTCAATCGCAGTGCGCTCACCTCCGTCGAACGTTTGGGCGAGCCGCGGGTGCGAACGGCGTGGCGCACGCATCCGCGCACGGCTTGGAGCAAACCCACGGTCGCCCAGCTCGTCCGCGTCGAGCGATTCGAATACGTGGGCGAGAAGGAGACTTACGACGTGGAGGTCGAGGGGCCGTATCACAACTTCATCGCCAACGGAATCGTCACGCACAATTCCGTGAATGAATACTCCACCCGCTATTCAATCGCGATCGACCAAGCGGCCGCCACGGCCCCGGGCGAATGGAGACGGCAATCCTCGCGGAACAGGCAAGGCAGCGTGGGAGTGTTGCCGGAGGAAACGGGCCGGCACCTCGCTACGCGCGAATCCGAGCTGCAGCACCTCGCCCGAACGGTCTACGAGGAGCGCCTCGCGGCCGGCGTTGCGCGAGAGCAGGCCCGGAAGGACCTCCCGCTCTCGACCTACACGGAAGCGTATTGGAAGATCGATTTGCACAACCTCCTGCATTTCCTTTCTCTCCGGATGGACGAGCATGCTCAGGAGGAGATCCGGGCCTACGCGACCGTGATCGGCAACGAGATCGTGAGCCGGTGGTGTCCGATCGCGTGGCAGGCCTTCAAGGACTATGGCCTGAACAGCCTGACGCTCAGCGCGCTCGAGATCGAGGTCGTGCGGCGACTTGCAGCCGGTGATCGCGAAGGAGCGTTGGGTCTGGCGGAGCGCTTTGGATGGCTGGCCACAACGGACGGCAAGTTGAGGCGCAACCGGGAGCGTGCGGAAGCGTCAGCCAAGCTTCGATCGCTCGGCTTCGACCCGCCCTGGTCGGAGCAGCCCGGGTAGCCCGATAGAAGCGCAAGAGCATCGCCTCCGGCGGGACTCGCCGGTTCCCTTTCGTCGTTCCAGCTACTAGGTGCGCGTGCAGGCAGGGTCGAGCCCGTCGGACCCGGTCGAAGCCACGCGGGGCTGTCCGCATCTTCGAGATCGTCCGAGCGGACCAGCGGTGTCCGGTGGCAAGACGCGGCATCGAGCGGGCAGAGACCGGTCTGCGAGGGCCGCGAGCCAGGCGCGCTCCCCGGAACCGGCGGCGCCATCGGCGGCACCGTAAAACAGCGAGGAGAACGAACACCGGATGTCCATAAACGCAACTGCGGCACTGGGAAGGGCCGGACACGCCGAAGCTGCGCGTCCGAACAAGTGGCTCGTCGCGGTCTCCGTCCTCGCGGGCGCGATGATGGGGGCGATCGACTCGAGCGTCGTCAACGTCGCCCTGGCGCACATTCAGGCCACGTACGGCGTCACGACCCAAGAAGTCACATGGGTGAGCACGTCCTACCTGATCGCGCTCGTGATCATCATGCCGCTCACGGCGTGGCTCGGCTCGATCCTCGGTCGCAAGCGGATGTACATGTTGGCGGTCGCCATCTTCACGGCGGCATCCATGCTGTGCGGCCTCGCGCGCACGCTGGGCCAGTTGATCGCGTTTCGGGTGATCCAGGGGATCGGGGGCGGCGTCCTCGCTCCCACCGCGCAGGCGATCATGCGCGAATCCTTCCCCCCCGAGGAGCAGGGCCAGGCCATGGGCGTGTTCGGGATGATCATCCTGCTGGGTCCTGCAATCGGTCCGACGCTCGGGGGATGGCTCACGGACAACTATTCGTGGCCGTGGATTTTCTTCGTCAATCTGCCGATCGGGATCCTGGGGCTGTTCCTGGCGTCGCTGTTCATCGTGGATCCTCCGTACATGCGGGCGCAGGGGTGGCGGCGGATCGACGGTGTCGGCATCGGACTGATGGCCGTCGGGCTCGCCTCCCTGCAGGTCGTGCTGGAGCAGGGCGAGACGGACGGCTGGTTCGACAGCGCGTTCATCGTCACACTGGCCGCCGTCGTCGTCCTCGCCCTGATCGCGTTCGTCATCTGGGAGCTCCGCGTCGACGAGCCGGCGGTGGACCTCCGTGTGTTCCGAAACGTCTCGTTCGCGTCGGGGGCCGTTATCGGCGGCGTCGTCGGGATGACGCTCTTCGGAGGCCTGATCCTGCTCCCGCTGTTTCTGCAAAACCTCCTGGGGTACGACGCGACGCAGGCAGGATTAACCTTGATGCCCAGGTCGCTTGTGATGGTGTTGATGATGCCGGTGGCCGGTCTTTTGTACAACCGGCTGGGCGTATACGTCATGCTCCCCTGTGGATTGGTGCTGGCCGGTATCTCGGGCCAGATGATGGCGCACTTCACCACGGACAGCGGCCACCTGCAACTGCTGGCGCCGCTCATCCTGCAGGGGATCGGCTTTGCCCTCATGTTCGTCCCAATGTCGACGACCGCGCTGTCGACGATCCCCCGCCGGAAGATGCAGAGCGCCTCGAGCTTGTTCACCCTAATGTTCCAGCTCGGAGGCAGCCTCGGCACGGCGATCGTGATCGCCATGGTCGACCACAAGATCACGACGGCGAGCGCGAACCTCGTCCGGTACGCGTCGGTCTACAACCCGTTGTTCATGCAGTGGTGGCAGACGTTCCAGGCGGCGTTCGTTGTACGAGGGCACGACCCGACCACCGCCCACATGCAGGCGCTCGCAACCCTGTACGCCTTGATCAACCAGCAGGCGTCGGTCGTGGCGTTCGACTACGCGTTCGGCGCGATCGGCGTGATGTTCTTCCTGTGCCTGCCGCTCGTCTTGCTGCTGCGCCGCGGGCGCGCCGAAGTGGACGACGTGCCCGTCGCGTGACGGCCCGGAGCGCCTTGGTCACCCGCCTCGTGGGTGAGACGGCCCGGGGGAGCGCCGCGCGATAGCCCCCGAAGATCGCGTGCCCGGCGCGCATCCAGAAGCAGTCCGCGGCCGGGAACCCGGCGCTGCGCAGCCAGCGCAACTGGTCAAAGAGGCGCGACGGTTGATCCACGGGGTCGGATTGCTCAAGCCGGTAGTAGTTCCAATCCCCGCCCGCCAAGCGGGCCCCCGCCGGCAATAGGCGGGACTGGCGGCGCGCCGCGCGGTCCCACTGCGATGCGAACAGCGCCTTGACCCGCGGTGCCGCCGGCTGGACCAAGTCCGCGACGAGAAGCGCGCCGCTTGGCTCGAGGTGCGCCGCCACGTCGGCGAACAGGCGTCGCTTCCGACCGGCCGACAGGTGGTGGACGACGAGGGACGCGAGCACGCAGCGAAGCGGATGCGGAAGTACCGTACGCCATCCGCGTTCTTCCAGCCGGAACGGCGCCACCCTGGCACGGGGGCCAAACGCAGCAAGCGCCCTGCGGAGCCTGGCCCGCATGTAGGGTGATCCGTCGAGAGCCAGATACCGGCAGTGGGGGAACCGGTCCAGCACGGCGCGCGCGAGGGTGCCGTTGCCTGCACCCAACTCCACCGCGGTGAACGTCTCGTCCGGCCCCGCGGGGATCAGTGCGCACAGCGTCTCGAGTTGCTCCGCGCGCGATGGCACGACAGCGTCGCCGCACGCGTCGAACGTCCTCGAGTCGGCCTCCGTCCAGCGGAATCGGCTGGCGGCGCGTGTCACGGGTCTTGACCCGGCCCGGCCTCGAGCGTTGCCGAGGTCGTCGCGCCACGCCCTCCGGTGACGATCAGTTCCAGGATCTCGTCCTCGGCCGAGTCGCGGACGCGGCCGAGCCCCATCACGGAGCCAACGGAAAGATCGATTCCTCCGCCACCGGTGATGATCACGATCGCCTCGCCGACGCCGACCGCGGCAATGAACGAGAAGTTGCGCGCGACCTCGAACAGGTTGTCGGGCGAGAGAAATCGCGGTGTCGCAACGGACACCGCAACGATCACGAGAAGCAGCGCCGCATAGATCGCCGTCTCGTACGAGCTCAACGCACGGCCGCCCCATCCGCGCCAGGGGGCGGCGCGCAGCGTCACGGCCGTCGAACTGGCGTCTCGCACGGTCACGTGGGAAGCGCCCTCCGCAGCGATCCTGCCCGCTCTCCCCTCGTTCGGTGGACCGTGCCGCGACTCCTCGGACCGGCTTCGGCAATCACGCGCGACAAGCGCCGCCCGCCGTTGCCCCGGCTTCTAAGACGGACGTCCTGCCGCAGACCTGTACTATACTGAAAGAGAGCGCTTGCGCCGGAGAGGATGGTGCGGTTCGGATGAACCACGTCACGCGTCCGATGGGAGTGCAGAAGAAGATTGCGCTCATCGCCCACGACCACATGAAACGCGAGCTCCTGGCCTGGGCCCGATTCAACGAAGACCTGCTCCGCCGACACATGCTCTACGCCACCGGGACCACGGGACAGCTGCTGGAGGAAGAGCTCGGACTGGACATCACCAAACTGCGGAGCGGGCCGCTGGGCGGAGACCAGCAGATCGGATCGAGAATTGCGGAAGGCCTGATCGACTTCCTGATTTTCTTCTGGGATCCTCTGGAGCCTCAACCGCACGATCCCGACGTCAGGGCCTTGCTGAGGATCGCCGTCGTGTGGAACATCCCCGTCGCCTGCAACCGGGCTTCGGCCGATTTCATTATCTCCTCTCACTTGATGACCGAGCCGTACGAGTGCCTTGTGCTTGACTATGCCGAGCTCAGGAGAACCAGCCCGAAACCTTGGGCGGCCGAATTGCCGCCCGAAGCCAGCTAGCGCACCGTCCCGGAAGGCTGTTGGCGGATCCGGCCGGGAGCTCGGGGCCTCGCCGTCCCGGGCCTCCTTGTGCCCCCTTGGCTGCCGCCCGACTTTGACGGGGGATCCCCTGGACCGCCCTACCGGCCGAGCAGGGTCGCCGATGCGACCGGATAATCCTCGGCCTCGAGAACAGCCTTGAGGCGCTCGAGATCGACGGCCGATTCGTCGTACGACACCTGTACCTGCTTTGCGGAGATGTCGACGTCGACGTGACGCACACCGGGGGTACCACCGAGGGCCCGCGTGATCGTTCGTTCGCAGTGTTCACACGAGATGTCGGGCACGTGCAAGATCGCACCGGTCATGGGACTCCCTCCTCCTCCGCCGTCGTTCGGTCGGCGCGGGATGACACGGACACGTTCTACCTGGGCGCCGCAAAGACCAGCGCCGCCACTCCCACCAGCGCGGCGACGAGGGCGATACCGCCGAGGTAGGCGTACTCGCCGACCACGACCCGGAGCGAGGGATGCAGGAGCTCGTCGACGTTGCTCGGGCGCCGGAACCCGCGCAGCCGCAGCGCGTTGGTGACGACGCTCACGCTGCTCATCGCCATCGCCGCCGCGGCGAGCATGGGGCTCAAGAGCACTCGGAACACGGGGTACAGGACGCCCATTGCCACAGGGATGAGAACCACATTGTAGGCGAACGCCCAGAACAGCCCCTGCTTGATCACGCCCACGGTCTTGCGAGACAGCGCGATCGCGCTGACGATGTTGCGAAGGTCGCCGCCGATGAGCGTGATATCGGACGCGGCGATGGCCACGTCCGTCCCGGTGCCGATCGCGATCCCGAGGTCCGCCTGAGCGAGTGCGGGCGCATCGTTGATACCGTCACCGACCATCGCCACGACGTGGCCGGCGGCCTGCAGCACCTTGACCGTCTCCGCCTTCTGCTCGGGCGCGACTTCGGCCAGCACGTGTGGCGCGTCGATTCCCCCATCGCGGGCGATCGCCTCCGCGGCCAGCCGATTGTCTCCCGACAGCATCCACACCTCGAGGCCAAGCGCACGAAGCTCGGCCACGGCCTCCCGGGCACCCGGCTTGAGCCTGTCCGCCACCGCGATGAGGCCCGCCACGAGGCCGTCCAGCGCGACAAACATCGGCGTCGCTCCGGAGCGCGCCGCCTCGGTGGCGTGCTCCGAGAGACGACCGATGGCGACCCCGAGTTCGCTCATGAAAGCGCGGTTGCCGACAGCCACGCGACGCCCTTCGACAACCGCCCGAATGCCCTTGCCGGCCACCGATTCGAAGCCCTCCGCGTCGGGGACGTTCAGGTTGAGCAGGGCGGCACGCGCGGCGATCGCTTGACCGACCGGGTGCTCGGACCCCCGCTCCGCCGCCGCGGCGAACCGAAGCAGGTCTGGCTCCGCCACCCCCTCGGCGGGCACGGCGCGCACGACCTCAGGCGTGCCGAACGTCAGCGTCCCGGTCTTGTCCAGGATGATGCTCGTCACCCGCCGAGCGTGCTCGAGGGCCTCCCCTCCGCGAATCAGGATGCCGAGCTCCGCCGCCCTGCCGGTCCCGACCATGATGGCCGTCGGCGTTGCGAGTCCGAGTGCGCACGGGCAGGCAATGATGAGCACCGCTATCGCCGCGCTGAGGCCAAGGATGAACCGAGGGTTCGGGCCGAAGAGGAGCCAACCGGCGAACGTGAGGGCCGCCACGGCGAGCACCGCGGGAACGAAGACGCCGGCGATCGTGTCCGCGAGGCGTTGGATCGGGGCCTTCGAGGCCTGCGCCTCCTCGACGAGCCGCACCATCTGCGCAAGCGCGGTGTCCTTGCCCACCTTGGTGGCGCGGAACACGAACGACCCGCTCTTGTTCAACGTGGCGCCGATCACCGTGTCTCCGGGCGCCTTGTCGACGGGCAGGCTCTCGCCGGTCAGCATGCTCTCGTCGAGAGCCGACGTGCCCTCAACAACAACACCGTCGACCGGAACCTTTTCGCCCGGGCGCACCCGGACGTGGTCACCGACCTCGACCGTTTCCACGGGAACATCCCGCTCCGCGCCGTCGCGAATCACCCGGGCGGTCCTGGCCTGCAAGCCCATCAAGGCCTTCATGGCCGCGCTCGTTCGTCCCATGGCGCGACGCTCCAGCCAGCGGCCAAGAAGAACCAGCGCGATGATGATCACGGCCGATTCGTAGTAGAGGTGGTCCGGCAATCCCCACCTCCTGGCCAGCGAGGGCCAGAGCGTCACGAAGGCGCTGTACCCGTACGCGGCGCCGGTACCCACGGCGATCAGGGTATCCATCGTGGCCCCGCCGTGCCGCCCCGCGGTCCATGCGCCGACATAGAAGGCCGAGCCGGCCCAGAACTGCACGACCGTCGCCGCGATGAGCAGCACCGGCGCCCAGACCGTCATATCCGGATGCAGTGGAAGATACATGAGCGCCATCATCCCGGCGCCCAACAGTAGGCTGGTGAGCCACTTGCGCTTGAGATCGTCCAGGTCGCGCTCCAGCGCCCGCGCGGATGCGTCACTGTCCGCAACCGCCGCCGCTTCGCGTGGCGGCAGGGACCGGACCCGGTATCCCGCTCGCTCCACGGCGGCGTTGAGCTGTTCGATGGTCGCGACCGACGAGTCGAATGCCACGCGGGCCTTCGCCGACGCGAGGTTGACCGTGGCCTCGCTCACGCCTTCGACCTTGGCGAGCGCCCGCTCGATCCGCCGCACGCATGACGCGCACGTCATTCCTTCAACCGGGAGTTCCACCGTGGTGCTCTTCACCGGCATCACCCGCTTGCCACCGGCAGCGCGGTTACCGCCGGCCGCTCTCGAAAACCTCGAGCAGCTCCGCGATGGCCCGTTCCCGGTCCCGAGGATTCTCGGACCGTATGGCCTCGGTGGCACAGTGGTTGAGATGGCGTTCGAGCAGGAGCACCGTGGCCTTGTGAACTGCGCTCTGCACCGCTTTGATCTGCTTGATCACGTCGATGCAGTACTGGTCTTCTTCCACCATGCGGATGACCGCGCGCCAGTGCCCTTCGACGCTGCGGAGCCGCGCAAGGATCTGTGCCTTGGCCTTGGGATCGAGGCCGACGACAGTTTGCGCCATTGCGGCATCCTCCCTCCCCATGGTGGGGGGGTCTGTCTGCAGGATACTCCGGTGGGCGGCGGCCGTCAACGATGCGGGACGGCGCACGCGTGACGCGGCCGGCCTCGGGCCGACGCGTCACAGCCGGGACACGCGGGTGTCGGGAATCCAAGGCGGGAGCTGGTATAACCGCACACGCCTCCCGGGCGCCGCGTCCCGCGACCACGCGAACCCGGAACCCGCGCTCGCCCAGCCGTCCCGCCTGCCGGGCAAGGACCCGCTCGACGCCGCCCACCACCGGCGGTGCCGTAGAGCGGAGCGCGGCGACGCCGGGACGACACCGCCGAGCGCGGCACCAGCCGCGCGGGGCAATTAAACCATCACGATCTCGATCTCTTCTGTGACTCTTGACGCCGCACGAACGGCAACCGTGCGACAACGGTGGTACCCGCCCCCGGTACCGACAATACCTGGAGGGTGCCCCCGACCAGCTCCGCGCGCTCACGCATCCCGTGGAGTCCCAACGTTCCCTTGGTTCGCGCCGCCTCCACGTCGAACCCCACTCCATTGTCCCGCACCATCACGATCAACCAATCCTGGCGGCGGTCCACCCGCACTTCGAGCCGGGTCGCGTCCGCGTAGCGAAGAGCATTGGTGGTGGCTTCCTGAATGATCCGATAGGCGGTGGTTTCGATGTCCCTGGCGAACCGCTGGTCCGCCCCGACGGTCTTGAGTTCCACCTTCGCGCCGGACGGCTGGAGATGCGTGTCGACGTATGCCCGGACGGCTGCGCCGAGTCCCTGCTCATCGAGCACGGATGGCCGCAGGTCATACACGAGCTTGTGGATCTCTTCGAGGCCCCGGTCGGTGATGTCGGCGAATCGCTTCAATTCCGAGGCGATCTTGGCGCGGTCCGCGCTGACGAGGTGGCCGCGGAGGTGTTTGAGCTGCATGCTGAGCGCGGACAGCATCTGGCCGGCGTGGTCGTGGAGGTCCTGCGCGATGCGCCGTCGCTCGTCCTCCTGAACGGTGAGGAGGCGTTGCATCAGTTCGCGTGTCCGCGTTTCCCTGTTCCGCGCTTCCTCGAAGAGCCGCGCACGTTGAACCGCAACGGCCACTTCGTGCCCTAAGGCTTCGAGGACGTTCAGGTCCTCTTTGCCGAGAGACTTGTCCGGCGGCAGCAACAGATTCAGCAGACCGATCACATCGCCACCCTGGGATCGCAGCGGAACGCTGGCATGTCGGTGTCTCTCCGGCCGGGCGGGAAGGGCCTGCTCGAGCCTGAGGCACTCAACCAGGTTCACGGGCTGGGTGAGCTGGCCGTCTCGAAGCATCTGGATGCACCGGCAGTCGCCGGTCATCCGGCGCTTTCCCATGACCACCAGGGGAGCCGGGAGGTTTACATCGGCGGCAAGCGACAGATTGCCGGTCTCGGTATCGCGCAGGAAGATCCATCCCGCTTCGGCCTCTGCCAATTCGACGATTCGAGGGAGCGCAGCGTCCAACGCCTCGCGAAGCGTGAAGGAACGGTTGAGGACCTGCGCGAGGACTCTAAAGATCTCGGTCCGGCCCGCCAGCCGCATGGCTACCCCCCACGATCGACTCACTCGATGCCAGTGCCATCCTCTCGCATCTTCATTTGGCTGATAGGCCGTACTGACTCCTGCCGCCGTCCAAAGTGCGGCATGGTTGCAGTCGCGCGCGGTCGGCCCGGCCCGAAACTGATCGTACAACGGCTTGACATCGCGGCCGTTGGCCAACGTGAACGCCTCTGCCCGGGGCGAGCGCGTCGAACACACCCAGGATCAAAGGTGGTGTGGTGGCGGCGCCTGCCTGACACCGGGGACACCGGGCGCCGGTAAGCGGCCGCCGTTCCGACCGACCGTCTCGCCGGGCTGGGCATGCGCCACAAGCTACCGCCGTGGAACGTGGCGTGCGCCAAGCGCAAACTCTGATCGGACGGACGCCGGCGCCGGTCTAGCTTTCGGTCCGGGAGAGCATCGGTCCTTGAGAAGTGTAGACGACGTGGCGGTGGCGACGCCCAGCGGCGATCTCACCGCGGCGCCGGAGGTATTCGAGGTGGGCAAGCGCCTCCACCACGGCGAACCGCGTCTCCTGCGGCGATAGGTCGGTACCAAAGAGTCGCCCGGCAATCTCGTATCCGGTCAGCGGTCCGCTGTCGAGCAGAGCGCGAATCGTGCGAAGACGCTCGGCGTGGTGGGCGCGCAGTTCGACGATCCGTGCGTCGACGGCGCCGATCGGCAATCCGTGCCCAGGGTACGCCGTCCGTGCGGACAAGCGCTCCACCACGGCGAGTGCGGCGAGGAAGTCGTGGAGCGGATCGGGCGCGGAGTACGGGTCCCAGCCGATGTTCGGGGTGATATGCGGCAGGAGGTGGTCCCCCGCGAGCAGCGTACCCGAGCGTGAGTGCCAGAGGCACAAATGGGCGGGTGAGTGCCCCGGGGTGATCACCGGCGCAAACTCGAGCCCTCCGAGCACCAACGGAACGCCGACGGTGATGGGGTCGACACGCGGGAGCGGCGCCAGAGCGGAACACAAGGTGTCGTGCTCTCTCGTGACGGTGTCGATGACGGGCCCGGGCACCCCGTGCGTTTGGAAGAACTCCGCGCCGCGACGGCCCGCGCTCCGGTCCCACACCTGCGACACGAGCCTGGCTTCGCCCGGAGATGTGAGCACGGGGACTCGGTGGCGCTCCTGCAGGCGCCCGGCCATGCCGACGTGGTCTGGATGATGATGGGTCAGGATGATCGTGCGCAGCGGACCGTAGACCGCCGTGAACGACGCCACCTCGTTTTGCAGGCACTCCCAGGCGTCAGGGGTGTAGAACCCAGTGTCGACCAGTATCGTCGTGCCGCCGACGCCCGCGAGATAGACGTTCGCGGTCTTGAGCGGAAACGGCACCGGCAGGGCGATCGGGCGAATCGTCAACGCTGTGGCGTGCATGCCCAGGCGTCCCTCAGGTGTCGCCCGGCGATCGAACTGAACGAGCCGGGCGTCACCGTCTCAGCCGGCCTGCGTAGCCGGCGGGCCGCTTCGGGTCAAGTTGCGCGACGGCGCGATCTGACCTGGTGCATCAAGTCTCTTGAACCTGCCTCTGTGCCTAGCGCCAGGAGCGCCTGAGCGGGGGTGATGACTCGATCCTCAGGACGCCCGTGTCGGCCGGCATCCCAGCGCGAGGGCCACCGCAGCCAGACGGTTGTGCACGCCGAGCTTCGCCAGAATGCTCTGCGTGTGATTGCGGACCGTCGCGGTGCTGATGAATAGCTGCCGCGCAATCGCCGGCGTGCTCTCGCCCGACGCCAGAAGCGCCAGAA
>DASPUZ010000045.1:0-4342 GCA_035622635.1 bacterium
CGACCCGGCCTTCGTGAAGATCGCCGAGGCCGCGGGGCTGCTCGGCCTGCGGGCCGACGGCCCCGGGCAGGTGCGGCCCCTGCTCGAGCAGGCCCTTCGCCACGAGGGGTCTGCGCTTCTCGACATCACGGCAAACCGCCAGGAACTGTCGATGCCGCCCACGATCACCCTCGATCAGATGCGGGGGTTCGCGCTCTACATGATCAAGGCCGTGCTGAACGGGCGCGGAGACGAAATCAGCGACCTCGCCAGGACGAACCTCTTTCGCTAGGCCGCGGCCATGATGCAGACGAGGGCGTGGACCCCAGCGACGGCGCGGATGTCGGGCCCCCTGTCGCTGCGCACCGGGCTCGCGGCGACCGGTGCATTGGTGGTGACTGACCTATTGCGGCTACCCGAGGCGTTCTGGGCGGCGATTACGACGCTCATCATCATGCAGTCCACGCTCGCGGCCACGCTGGCCGTATCGGTGCAGCGGCTCGCGGGCACCGTGGTGAGCGCCGTCCGCGGTGGACTGGCGGCGACTTACTTTGGGATGAATGTGCTCGCGTTCGGCGGCGCTGTGGTCATCGGAGGGATCGTCTGCGGCGCCTGCCGGCTCGATCGGACGGCGTACCGATTTGCCAGTATTACCCTCGCCATCATCATGTTCATCCCACACGGCAGCTCGGGCTGGTTGATCGCGTGGATTCGCTTTGTTGAAACGCCGCTGGGTATCGCTGCCCGGGCTGCTCATCACCGTGGTGTGGCCCGAGCGGCAAGCCGCCGCGCCGTAAGGATGCGCACCGACCGCTCGCCGGTAGCGCCTAAACCTCGGTCGACGGCGGGCCTCGCCATCACAGTGCGCTCGGAGAGAGAAGACTGGTGTAGTCTCCCAGGGGCTTTGCCCATACCGGCATTCACGTCCGCCAATTGGTGAACGCAAGCAGGCATCGAGGCCACCTACGTTTACTTCCGCAATCTCGTGGGAGATCCCATGTGGATGCATGATCGCGCTCTCCCAGTAACTGGATACGCGACCGCAGTCACGCCCTTGACGGCGATCCTTGCGTTGCCGCAACGACGCACATCGACATACGTGCTACGCATGGAGTGAGTCCCGTAGTCGGTTTGGGAGCCAAGCGGTGACACGCAGATGCGGGGCGATTCTATGAATCTGGGAGGAGGGCATCCGATGAACGGTACGAGCACAGCGGTCCGGTCGGGGCATCCCATCTTGGGACCAGGGCGGGTGGCAGACTATCCGCAACCGACGTGCCCAAACTGCAAGGGCACATCGTTTTATGGACAGCCCATTGGGCTACAAGTCCCTGCGAGCGTCGATGGAGGCAGGCGTGCCGACGATCACGATATTGTGCTGGTAAGTTGTGCCACGTGTGGCACCGTGGTCGGCTCATATAGACTACAAGCCGCGTTTGGGGGCATGACATAGACGATCAGACCCGTCAGCAGCCACGGCGTGGTCACAGAGACGTGGCAGGCCGTCCGCCTGCCATGTGTGGGCGGATCGATGATCGATGGGCCGCAACGCCCGGCGAACGCGGAGTGAGGGTTGTGCGCCTGATCGCGGCGCCGGGCGGCGGCCCAGGGCGGATCGGCTCCCGCGGGCAGAGGCTCGCGTGACCGGAGTGCCGGGCCGATAATTCGCCATGAATGGTAACAATGGTTACGCATCTGCAACGTCAATTGGGAGCCGACACAGGGTCCGTTCGCGGCGAAGTTCATGGTGGATATGCTGCACGTCCACCGCGTGGCCATCGTGCACGACAATACGGTCTATGCCAAAGGCCTGGCGGAAGCGACCCGCAAGGCGCTTCAGAGCTACCGGGCCGTCCAGGTGGTGTTCTTCGACGCCATCACCCCGGGCCAGAAGGACTTCACCTCGGTGCCAACGCGGATCAAGAACGATAACCCCGGCGTGCTGTACTTTACCGGGTACTACGCCGAGGGCAGGCTGTTGGCGAAGCAGTTCAAGGAATTGCAGGTACCGGGCACGTTTATGGCCGGTAACGCAAACGACGAGGCGACGTTTATCAAGGAGGCCGGGAGCGGCGCCGACGGTGTGCTGATTACGACCGCCCCGTTGGCCCGGTTCCTGCCGCACGCCGGTCAATTCGTTGTTTTGCGTGATGCACGGCCCGTGCTCATGTCCGCCGACATTGACTCCGACGGGGCCTTGACGTAGGAAATCTTGCTGTACTTGGCTGGTCGGGCCGGCCGGATTTGAACCGGCGACCACCTGAACCCCATTTGTGCACCGGCGATAGTATCGAACACTCCGCAAATGCAGGCAGGACGCGGAAACCCCTACCCTGCCTGCGTTTGCGCTCGTCCCGCCGTTGCGGGCGGCTCGGCGTCGTTCGGGCTCATTTCGACACATTCGGGGCGGGCAAGGCACCGAGTGGCGCTCCGACGCTTGCATGATCGGATAGTCGGGAGGTGCGGTGCGGCCCTATTGAACCCTCGACCTCCTCTACGCCAAAGAGGGATTCACTTCACCAGGCCGTGCACTGCAACGTTTAGCGAGGGACCTGTAATGACCTGCTAATGATTCCGGGGAGCCGACACAGGCTTGCGGCTCCCCCCTTGGTCCTGACGAAGGGGAAGCGCCTGCGGCTCCGTCGAGAAGAAGGTCGCCTAGGAGCCTGTCCCAGTAATGGCGTTCGTGACGGCAATTGAGGGCCCACGCCGTGTCCTCGGGGCGGGTGGGAGGAGTGAGTGTACGTTGAGGAGCATCTTCGGGTCTCCTTGTTCTGTGTCTTACTCTTCCTTACCCGGTCGCCATGCGGAGGACCGCACGCACTCGTGGTCGCGCCGCAAACAACCGACAGATGTTGTGCGCTGTGGTCAGCAGCGACCACTCCCCACGGACTTTCACGAGCCCGCGCAGCAGAAAGCGGGTGAACCCGCGGGCCCCTTTCATCTGCCCGAAGACGGGCTCGACGATCGCCTTGCGCATCTTGTAGACGGCGCGCCCCGCCTTGGTCCGCAACTTCCGTCGCATCCGCTCCTTGACCGAGAGATCGTGGGGGATTCGGCCGCGCGGCGCCCGGGGGACCGACTGGGAGTGTTTCACTTTCTCCGTCGCGATATAGGGGTCGATCTCGTGCGCCCCCAAGGCTGTGACCGCAGCCTCACTGAAATACCCGGCGTCCGCCGAGAGACGCTGCGGGGCGTGCCCGGTCTGCGCCACGATCGCAGTGGTCATCGGCTCCAGGTGCGGCGCATCCGCCGGCTGCGCGGTGACGTCCGCGGCGACAATAATCTGATGGTCCGCGTCCACCGCGGCTTGGGCGTTGTAGGCTTGGACGAACGCCCCATCGGCATTCTTCATGATGCGCGACTCGGGGTCGGTGAAGTTATACTGCATGCGGTCCGTCGGGATCTCGCGCGGCGGTTGCGCCTTGCGCCCACGACGGTGCGGAGGCCGCTGCTGGGCCACCTGAGCCGCCTTGGCGGCTTGGGCCGCGCGCTGCTGTTCCGCTCTCGCCTTAGCCTCCGCCTCCAACGCGGCCTTGGCTTCCCGGATCCGCTTGAGCCGACTCTCTCGCTGGCGCAGTTCCTCCGGCAACTCGTCCCCACGGCGGTCCGGGCCGTACTCCGCATCTTCCGCCGCGTCGATTTCTTCCGCCCGGCGAAACCACTCCGCGACCTCGGCCGCCAGCCGGGCCTCTTCCCGGCACAGCCGATCGTAGCTCATCGCCTTGTGCTTGCTCGCGTTGGCTGGGACCTTGGTCCCGTCCAGCGCGACATGCTTCAGTTTCACCAGCCCCGCGCGCTGGGCCAGTTCCAGGACTTGCCGAAACAGCCCACTGAGCGTCCCCAGGTGCCGCCGGCGAAACTCGCTGATCGTCCGGAAGTCCGGCGCATTGCCCGCCGCCAGCACGCGGAAGGCGACATCCTCATGGACATGCGTGGCGATGCGTCGCGAGCTATACACGCCCGTGCAGTAACCGTACAGGAGCAGCTTCACCATCATCGCCGGGTAGTACGGCGGCCCCCCGCGCAGTTCGTCCTCATGCGTGGCCTCGATCGCGCTCAGGTCGAAGTGCTCGACCAAGTCACTGACGAAATAGGCCATGTGCTCCTCAGGCAGCCACTCATCGGGCGACGGCGGGAGGAGATACACCTGGTGGGGGTGGTACGGACGATACTGCTTATCGGTAGGCATAGACTAGGATTCCACTGCATGGCTCGAAAGTCCTGCTCCGAGGCCATTTCTCGGACAGGCTCCTAGTACTACAAAGTCACGTTTAGGATGAGTCATTGTTGATTACACGGGGTACCCGTTGGCCGCAGACGATGCAGCGACCGGTCCAGGTCTTCAGGAGGTACTGGAGTT
>DASPUZ010000046.1:0-24532 GCA_035622635.1 bacterium
CGGTCGGCATCGACTCGTCGGGCGGCGCGTGCCGGTCGTAGTCCTCGGGGGAGATCGCGGTGTAGCGCACGTGGTCACCAGCGTCGAGCAGAAACGGATCGGGGCGCGACGGATCGTAGATGCGCGTCGGCGTACGGCCGATCAGCCGCCAGCCGCCGGGACTCTCCGTCGGATACACGCCGGTCTGCTGGCCGGCCATCGCCACGGAGCGTACCGGCACCCTGGTGCGCGGCGACGGGAGTCGCGTGACCCGGATCGACGGCGGCAACGTGCCCATGTACGGGAATCCCGGTGAGAAGCCGAGCATGTAGACGCGATACTCTGTGCTTGCGTGGATCGCTGCCACCTCGGATTCGGAGAGCCCGGTCTCGGCCGCCACGTCCGCGAGGTCCGGCCCGTGGACGCCCCCATATGCGGTGGGGATCTCGATGAGGTGTCCCGTAGGCAGGTGCGCTGGGTCCGTCTCTCCGAGCAGGTCTCCAACAGCCAATTGGAGCTCCGCCGGGGAGGTGGTCACGGGGTCGTAGACGATCAGGAGGGAGCGGTACGTTGGCACGGTCTCGCGCACTCCTCGCGGCGGCTTCGCGTCGACCACGAGGCGAAGTGCGAGCACAGCGGCGTTGGCGAGGTCGGAGATCTCGTCGCCGCCAAACTCCACGACCAACCCCGCGTCCCCCAGCGGCAGGAACCGCAGGGCGTTCACGGCCACCGGCGCGTCACACGATCCCGCGGCCGGGTACGGCCGGGTACGATCCCAGCACGCGCAGCATCGAACTGTACCCGCGCATCTCTGCGAGCGCGGCACCCACCTCCTCATCGTCCACGTGCCCGTCGAAGTCGATGTAGAAGACGTACTCCCACGGCCGCGTCCGCCCCGGACGCGATTCGATCTTGGCCATGTTGATCTGGCGGTTGGCGAGCGCGCCGAGCACGCGGTACAGCGCGCCCGGTCGGTTGCGAACGGTGCACACGACCGACGTCTTGCTTCGCGCGGTCCGCGGCGCCGGGCCGGGCCCGATCTCGAGAAACCGCGTATAGTTGTTGGGGTTGGTTTCGATGTCCTCGGCGAGGATGTCGAGCCGGTAGAGCACGGCGGCCCGCCGCGACGCAATCGCCGCACACCGAGTGCGTCGCTCCTCGGCAATCATCTTGGCGCTGCCGGCGGTGTCGTAATAGGGCACAATCTCGACGCCGAGCCTCTTCAGATACACCTCGCACTGCGCCAGCGCTTGCGGGTGCGAGTAGACCCGCGCAATCTCGGTGAGCGTCTGGCCGGGCAGCGCCAGCAGACAGTGGCGCACCCGCAGGTCGTACTCGGCGCCGATCACCAGGTCGTGCGCGAGCAGCAGATCGTACGTCTCGTTAATGCTGCCGGCCTGCGAGTTCTCGACCGGCACGACCCCTCGATCGGCGCGTCCGGACGCCACGGCGTCGAACACCTCGGCGAGATGCGCGAACGGCATCGTCGCGACCTCGCCGCACAGCTGGATCACCGCCTCCTCGCTGTACGCCCCGGGCTCTCCTTGAAAGGCGACCCGCGCCAGCGGCGATGCTCCCACGGTCATCCACCGCCCAGCAGTGTGCGCACCGCGCACACGCGCCCGCCCTCGAGAAAGACGCGCGGGACCCTCCGGGACGTCCGCGCGAGCACCTCGTTGGGGATCGTCCGAGCCGCGCGCGCGACCAACTCGACGGGCACGACCGGGCCCCACAACTCGACTTCGTCCCCGAGCTCGACCGGAGCGTCCCCGACGTCCACGGTGATCTGATCCATGCTCACGCGCCCGGCGATGGGGGCGCAGCGCCCGGCCAGCGCCACGGTGCAGCTCTCGCCGGCGAGTCTCGGGTACCCGTCGGCGTACCCCACGGGAACGGTCACCACGGTGGTCTCCCGCGAGGTTCGGTACGCGTGCCCGTAACCAATGGGCGTGCCAGGCGGAACACGCTTCCGGTGCACAATGCGCCCGCACAAACGCATCACGGGACGCAGGGAAACCCGCCCGACCAGGTGCGGCGCTGGCACCACTCCATAGAGCGCGAGACCGCAACGCACCAGATCCAGGTGCGACCCTGGCAGTGCAAGCGTCGCGGCGCTGTTTGCGGCATGCCGCAGCGCTGGGCGCAGGCCCGCGCGTTCGAGGCCGTCCAGCACGGCGCGAAACGTCTCGAGCTGGCGGGACGCCGATCCCAGGTCGGGCTCGTCCGCACGCGCGAAGTGCGTGAAGCACCCTTCGAGCTCGACGTGCGGGATCGCGGCCACGCGGCCGGCGAGCGCCTGGGCGTCCGCGGGAGCCGAGCCGATCCGTCCCAGCCCGGTGTCCACCTTCAGGTGCAGCCGGGCGACCCGCCCCGCCGCTGCCGCGGCACGGCTCGCAGCGAGCGCCGCGGTCTCCTCCGAGATCGTGAGCCGGAGATCGTGGGCCACGGCAGTACCGGCCTCCTCCGGGCCGATCGCCCCGAGCACGAGCACGGGCGCGGCGATCTCCCCGCGTCTCAGCTCGAGGCCTTCGTCCACCGTGGCAACGCCGAGCCCCCACGCGCCGGCTTCCACGGCGGCCCGCGCGACGTGCACGGCGCCGTGTCCGTACGCGTCCGCTTTCACGACGGCGAGCATCGCTGCCGGCGCCGCGATCGCCGCCAGGGCGCGCAGGTTGTCGCGTACGGCGTCCAGGTCGATCTCCGCCCATGCCGGGCGGCCCGGCCTCCGAGCCTCGGCGCGGGCCGGTGTGCCGGCTCGTCCGGCGAGATCAGGGGACGGTCCGGACCCCATCGTCCACGTCACCCGTCCGCACGCGGGCAAGCGCGCGGGGAATGGCGTCGGCCACTTCGTGGGCCAGGAGCCCCCGGTCCCCGCACGCGGCCAGGTCGCCTGCACACCCGTGGAGGTAGGCGCCGCACGTGGCGGCCTCAAAGGGCGCCACTCCCTCGGCCAGCAGCGCGGTGATCGCTCCGGTGAGCACGTCGCCCATGCCGGCTGTCGCCATCGCGGCGTTGCCGGTCGGGACGATGCGCACGTGTCCGCCCGGCTCGGCCACCACCGTACGCGCGCCCTTCAGCACGACGGTCACGCCGAGCGACACAGCCGTGGACCTCGCGGTCTCGACGCGGTCGCGCTGTACGTCCGAGATCCCGCGGCCGAGAAGCCGCGCCATCTCCCCGGGATGTGGCGTGATGACAAAAGGTCCCGGCGCGTCGCGCAGAAGCTCGGGCATGCCGGCGAGCACGTTCAGGGCGTCGGCGTCGAGCACGGCCGGATGCTCGAGCCGAGGGAGCAGCGCGCGCACGAGCGAGGCTACCTCGGGGTGCGTGGTGAGCCCGGGACCGATGGCCACCGCCGAGGCGTCCCCGGCGAGATCGAGCACGGCCTCCAACGCACGCTCCGAAATGGTGCCTTCCGGCGTCTCGGGGAGCGCGCGCGTCATCGCTTCGGGAAGCGACCCGGCCGGAACCGCGACGAACGATCCCGGGAGCCCCACGGTCACGAGGCCCGCGCCGGTGCGCAGCGCGCCGCGGCTCGCCAGGACTGCAGCCCCGATAAACCCGCGGGCGCCCGCGATGACGGCGACCCGGCCCGACTGGCCCTTGTGGCTGTCCGGCGGCCGGCGGCGAAGGGTACGATCCACCCATGCCGCAACCGCCAGTTCCGTGGCAATTGGCGCGTTCTCCACGAGCGCCGCCGGAAAGCCGATGTCCGCGACGAACACCGTGCCGCTGCACGCGGCCGCAGGGTACTGCATCAACCCCACCTTGGGCAGCCCCATCGTCACCGTCGCGGCGGCACGCACGCACGGTGGGTCGGCGTGCCCGGTTCGGGCGTCGATCCCCGACGGCACGTCCACTGCGAGCACCGGCACGCCCGACCGGTTGATGGCGTCGATGACGCGGGCGGGCTCACCCGTGGCGGGTCCGCGGAAGCCCGTGCCGAAGATCGCATCCATGAGCAGATCGGCATCGCCGAGCGCGCGTGCCAGGCTCACGTCGTCGAACGACGCGGCCGCCACGACCGGGACGTTCCGCTCTCGGAGTCCACGAAGGCGCAACGCAGCCTCGCCCTGGATCTCCTCTTCGGGCGCGGCAAGAATGACCGTAACGACCGCCTCATCCGCCAGCTCGCGCGCGGCGACGAATCCGTCCCCGCCGTTGTTGCCCTTGCCCGCCGCCACCACGACGCGGCGTCCACCGCGAGGGCGCAGCAGTCGGCGTCCGGCTTCCGCCGCGCACGCGCCGGCCCGATCCATGAGCGACGCGACCGAGATGCCAAACTGGTCCTGCGCACCGCGCTCCAGCGCGGCCATCTCGGCGGGCGTCGGGAGCTTCACCGGAGCCTCCTCGTGCCGCCCTGACCGGCTGCGCCCGCAAGTGGGCGCGATCCGATCGGACGTTCCGAGTCCGATGACCCTGCCCCTGTGCCTATGGCGTGGGCCAGAACTGCGGTGCCCCGAAGCGCTTGCGCATGGGGTGACGACGTGATCCGGCTCACTCCGCGACGGCGAGTGCGGTCGCCAGGGCGTGCGTATGTGAAATCGAGACGGCAAGCGAGCCGATCCGGCGCGCGGAGGCAACCTCCGCCGCCCGGCCGGTGAGACGCACGACAGGGTTGCCGCTGGGGTCGCTGGCGATCTCGACTTCCCGCCACGCCATCCCTCGCCATCCGGTGCCGAGCGCCTTCATCACGGCCTCTTTGGCCGCGAATCGCCCCGCCAGGTGCTGCGTCGCGCCCGGTGGAGCGCCGGCGTGCCGGCGCTCCGCGTCGGTAAACACCCGGCGCAGGAATACCTCTCCCCACCGGCCTATGACGCGCTCGACTCTCGGGATCTCTACGATGTCCACGCCCACGCCGCGGATCATGGGTCCCCTCTCCTTCGCCAGGGTCCGCGAGATTGCCGGCGCCTTCCCCCGGAGAAAGCGCCCCCGCGCCACGGACACGGATTCTTGCGCGCACGCCCCCTGTGAACGGCCCCCTACGGGCTGCGGGCCTCCACGTCGCCGGGCTCCGCCTCATCGATGAGCATCACCGGGATGCCGTCCCGGATTGGATAGCGGCGTCCGCACCGCGTGCAAACGAGCCGCTCCTCGCGCTCGACGACGGGTGCCTTGCACGCGGGACACGCCAGGATCTCCAGCAGCTCCTTGTCGATCACGGCAACCATCCCTTCCGGCGGCCCCGCCGCCGGGTCACGCGCCCGTGGCGCCCGCGACGCCCTGCTTCCGGAACCATTCGACGGTGCGCTGAAGCCCTTCCTCCAGCGACACGCTCGGGTGCCAGTCGAGCACGCGGGCGGCGCGCTCGGGCGACAGCACGATCTCGTGGACCTCCCCGGGCACCGCCGGACCGTGCTCCGGCTCGACCGGGGCCCCCGTGAGCTCACGGATCTGCCGCGCGAGTTCGTTCACGGACGTTCCGATCCCGGTCGAAATGTGGATCGGTTCGTCGAGACGCCTCCCGATCACGCGGAAATTTGCCTCCGCGACATCGCCGACGTAGACGAAGTCGCGCACCTGCGATCCATCCCCGAAAATGGTGGGGCGCCGGCCCGCGAGCAGCGCCGCGGTGAAGATCGCGATGACACCGGCCTCGGTCTGGGGATCCTGGCGCGGGCCGTAGACGTTGCCGTATCGCAGAATGGTCGTGTTGAGGCCGTGCATGCGCCGGTAGTAGCCCAGGTATTGTTCCCCGAGGTACTTATGAAGTCCGTACGGCGAGGTCGGCAGGACCCTGTGGTCCTCGCTGACCGGCAGCCGCGCCGGCTCGCCGTACAGCGCACCGGCCGTCGACGAGAACACGACCTGGGACACGCGGTAGCGGACCGCCAGTTCCAGGACGCGCAACGTGCCCAGCACGTTCGTCTCGGCGTCGGCGATCGGATTCGCGATCGACATGCGGACGTTCGCCTCCGCCGCGTGGTGTGACACGATCTCGGGCCGTTCCTCTCGAAACACCTCCGCGAGTTCGGGACGGCGGATATCTGTGCGGTAGAACATCACGCCCGGCGGCGTGTTGTTGCGGCGTCCGCCGATCAGCGCGTCGACGACCACGACGTGATGCCCCGCGTTGCGGTACGTTTCCGCCACGTGGGAACCTATGAATCCGCCTCCACCGGTCACGAGAATTCTCATTCGACCGTCACGCTCTTCGCCAGATTCCGAGGCTGGTCCACGTCGTTTCCGCGGAGCCGAGCGACGTGGTACGCGAACAACTGCAATGGGATCACCGACAGCATAGGAGTGAGCAACGGATCCGCCGCGGGCACACTGAGCAGCGTGTTGACGTGCGGCCGGAGGACGTCGGCGGTCGCATCCGTCGCAACGCCGATCACGTCCGCCCCTCGCGCGCGCACTTGCTGGATGTTGCTGACGGTCTTGGGCAGCAGGTCGGGTTGCGTCGCGAGCGCGACAACCACCACACCTGGTGTGACGAGAGCGAGTGTTCCGTGCTTCAGCTCGCCACCCGCGAGCGCCTCCGAGTGGACGTAGCTGATCTCTTTGAACTTCAGCGATCCTTCCATGGCCACGTAGTAGTCGAGCCCCCTTCCCATGAAAAAGACATCCTCCGTCGTGTACAGGCGCTCGGCGAGTACTTGAACCTCGGACTCGCGGCGCAGAGCGTCCTGTGCGAGCGACGGAAGTGTGCGAAGCCCCCTGATCAGCTCCGCGCCCCGGGCCGGGTCAAGCGTGCTCCGGGCGTGACCGAGGTGCAGCGCGAGCATGGTCAGCGCGGCGAGCTGCGTCAGGTAGGCCTTCGTGGAGCACACCGCGATCTCGGGGCCGGCCCGCGTGTACAGCACGTCATCGGCCGCCCGGGCGAGCGTGCTGCTGACGACGTTGGCGACGGTGAGCGTCCTCGCCCCCTGCGCGCGCGCCTCGCGCAACGCGGCGATGGTATCCGCGGTCTCGCCGGACTGGCTGATCGCGACCGCGAGCTCCCGCGGCCCCATGAGCGGCTGGCGATACCGGAATTCGCTGCCGAGATCCGCCTCCGCACGCACCCCCGCCAGGCGCTCGAGCAGGGCCCGGCCAACCAGCCCGGCGTGGTACGCCGTCCCGCATGCCAAAAGCCAGACCTTGTCCAGGTCGCGTGCCGCGTCTGGACAGAACTCCACCCCGTCGAGGACGACGGCGCGATCGTCCGGCAGGCGGCCCATCATCGTCTCCTGCAAGGCCCGCGGCTGTTCGTGGATCTCCTTGAGCATGAAGTGGGCGTATCCGCCCCTTTCCGCCGCCTCGGCGTCCCACTCCACGTGCATCGGGGCGCGCACGACGGGATCGCCGTCGATGCGCACGAGCGACGCTCCGGCCCGGGTCAGCACCGCCATTTCGCCGTCCTCGATGATCAGCACGTCGCGCGTATACGGGAGAAGCGCGGGGATGTCGGAGGCCAGCCATGTCTCGCCGTCACCGAGCCCGACGATGAGCGGACTGATGCGGCGCACCGCGACGATCTTGTCGGGCTCGTCCGCCGAGAGGACGACCAGCGCGTAGGCGCCGCGGGCCCTCCCGACGGCCTGCCTCACCGCGGCCGGGAGATCACCTTGGTAGGCCTCCTCGATAAGGTGCGCGAGCACTTCGGTGTCCGTATCGGAGCGAAACCGGTGGCCGCGAGCGAGCAAATCCTCTTTCAATTCCAGGAAATTTTCGATGATCCCATTGTGGATGACGACCACCCGGCCGCTGCAGTCGGCGTGGGGATGCGCGTTTTCGTCCGACGGATGCCCGTGCGTCGCCCACCGCGTGTGCCCGATCCCGAGCATGCCATGGATCGGCGATCGCTCCACGATCTCCTCAAGACGCGCGAGCTTCCCGGCCGCCTTGCGCACCTCGACGGACCCTCCGTTCATGACGGCGACGCCCGACGAGTCGTACCCGCGGTACTCGAGCCGACGAAGTCCGTCCAACAGCACGGGCATCGCTGGCCGCCCACCGATATAGCCCATGATTCCGCACATGCATGCCTCCGCAATGCCCTCGCGCGAGCCGGCAGGCACGGACGACCGCTTCGGGGCGAGGGCAGTAATGGACCCGACGATGATCTCGTGCCGTCCTCTGCCGACCCACCGCGCACACGGCCCGGCATGTCGCCGCTGCCCGTGCCGGATGACAATGAACCGGTGGGCAGCGACGGCTGGCACGAGCAGGCGACGGCGGGGCACATGCCCGCGGAGGCGTCGCGGGGATGGGGTCCCGCCGCGATCGCCCGCTGCCTGTCGGGAGTTGGAATCCTGGACGCCTTTTGTTCCCGGGGTCGCCCCCGGGTTTTGTGAGCGTCCTTCAGGCCTGGACCTGGCCTAGGGTCACCCGCCGAATGGGAGCCTCCGGCTCCGCTCGAGATCCCCTGCCTCGTCAACTCACCCGGCAAACCGGGTGAGTTCCGGCGCTTTGTACCGCGAGGTTCCCCGCCACCCCCTTCTCGCCGCTCCAAGGACCCCGGCGGCCATGCGGACGACGCAGCGATTGCTTTGGACGGCATGCCCTTCGGGCGGGGTCTCCGGACCTGCGCCTGGGTCTGCGGCGTGGACCGGACCACCATCCGGAACTGCGGCGCGGTTGAGCGCTCACGCCCGAAGTGACGACGCGACCGCTGTGGGCATCATATCCTATCGCGGCCCTGGCCGCCATCCGGCGGATGCGCGAGATCACGTAATGCGTCCGGCATATCCCCCGGATCGCCTCGCACGTCTACCCGGCGGGATCCCGGTTCACCACCACGCCCTCCAGACGGCGGGCGATGAGTTCGACCAGGCCACGCGCGGTATCGTCCGCCAGTGAGGCGACGTCCCCTTCGATCATCACGCGAACGAGCGGCTCGGTACCGGACGCGCGCACGAGCACTCGCCCGCGTCCCGCGAGACGCCGCTCTGCGTCGACGATCGCAGCGAGAATCTCGGGGTCGTCCTGCCATCGCTCCGGCGACTGGACGCGGACGTTGAGCAACACCTGTGGGAACCGGCGAAGGAACGGCTCGGCGTGCTCCTCGACCGGGCGGCCCGAGTCCAGGAGTACGTTGACGAGTTCGAGCGCGGTGACGAGCCCGTCTCCCGTTGTCGCATCATCGAGGAAGATCACGTGGCCGCTCTGCTCGCCGCCGACGCGGGCGCCCGTCTCGAGCATGCGCTCGAGGACATACCGGTCGCCCACGCGCGCGCGCTCGAGCCGAATCCCGCGCTCGCGCAGCGCGGTCTCGATGCCCATGTTCGTCATGACGGTCGCCACGAGCAGACCGCGGGGAAGCGCGCCCCGCGCGGCCCGGTGCAGCGCGGTCACCCCCATGATCGTGTCGCCGTCCAGCACACGACCGCGGCGGTCCACCGCGATGACGCGGTCGCCGTCACCATCGTGCGCAAATCCCAGGTCGGCTCCGTACTCGCGCACGGCGGCCTGGATGACCTCGGGGTGCGTCGAGCCGCACGCCGCGTTGATGTTCGTCCCGTCGGGCGAGGCATGCAGGGAGATCACCGTCGCCCCCAGGCGTTCCCACAGCGCCGGCGCGACCCGGGCGGTCGCGCCGTTGGCGCAGTCCAAGACGATCCGCCAGCCGTCGAGCCGCGCGCGGGCGAGCCGGGTGAGATATGCGAGGTACCGGTCGGCGGCGTCTGTAACGTCGAGGACCCGCCCGACCGCGGCCCCGGTGGGCCTCGGCAGCGACGCCGCCTCGTCCATCATGACCTCGATCCGGGCCTCCATCTCGTCCGGAAACTTGAAGCCGGTTGGGGCGAACAGTTTGACCCCGTTATCCTCCATGGGGTTGTGGGACGCGGAGATCACGGCACCCGCGTGTACATCGAGCTCCCGCGTCAGCAGTGCGATGCCGGGCGTCGGGAGCACGCCGAGGCGGAGGACATCGGCGCCCGCGGAGCAGAGTGCGGCGGTGAGCGCCGCTTCGAGCAGGTCCCCGGAAATGCGCGGGTCGCGGCCGAGCGCAAACCGGGCGCGGCTCGTGCCCGCGAGCACGTGCACCGCCGCACGCCCGAGTCGATCCACCAACTCGGTGGACAGGTCGGCGTTGGCCACGCCGCGGATACCGTCCGTGCCGAAAAACCGTCCCATCGCGTTCAACCCACCTCGAGAACTCGCCGGTGTGGTGCGAAAGCTTGGGAAGTCCGAGCCTTCGCTCGACGAACTCCTGTTATGCTGTCTACGGTCACGGACCCACGATCAGGCTGATCTGCGCCGGCGAGACCGCGACGAGCCGTACCCCGTTGGGAAGCACGACCCGCGGCGTGACGTGGTGCGCGCCGCGACCGGCGTGCGAGGCATCCACCTGGGCCGAGAGCCCCGTGGGGGCGAGCCGCTGCACGGCCTCCTGTGGTCCCTCGACCTGCACATCCACCCGGTCTGGAGTGGCCCGCGCCATCAGCCCCTTCGGCACGCCAAGGATTCGCACGGGGACTCCCGACAAGATCCGTGCGAGCTGGGATCGGCCGATGTGCACCACCACCGTCACCTGCTGCGTCGCGGAGCTGCTTCCCTCGGGCAGCGACAGGGTCACCCGCTTGGTCACGTCGCCGCGCGCGCCGCTCACGTCGATGGGACCGGTCACGGCCGCCTGGACCGTCTGCAACGTGCTCGTCGAGCCCAAGAGCACCACGGTTGTCGGCGAGGTCGTGACACCGCTGACGGCAAATCCGGACGCCGGGGTTCCCACGAGCGTGGGCACCACGGGGATCACCTTGGTGATCGTTCCTTCGCGGACCGCAAGTGTCGCCTGCACGATCGAGGGATCGACGGTCAGGCCGCGCACCTCCTGACCCGTCGCGTCGAGCACGCGCACGGGAACCGAGCTCACGAGCTGTTGCCGGGCCTGGGAGGTGTCCAGCGTGACGACCGCGTGCCGCACCTCTTCCACCTGGGTGGCCGCCCCGCTGACCATGACGTACTCCGGTTGAGTGCGCGGAATGCCCAGGGTAACGCCCGGAGGCGGGACCCCGACCAGGATCACCTCCACCGGCACCCGGTGGCGCAGGAGCTGGTCGAGCACCACCACGGCCTCGGACGGAGTGCGCTCGACGACGCGCACTTCGGGGGGAGCCGCGATATAGACGGGCACGCGGTGCTCGCCTGGGCCGAGCCCACTGAGGTCGACGGAGGCATCGAGGAGCGCCGGTACCAGCAGGGCGAGCGCCGAGCGCGGACCCTGGAGGTGCACCTGGACACGCGTCGGCACCTGCACGACGACTTCCGTCGTCGACAGCCCACGCACGTGCAAGTCGAGCGTCATGATCCGTTCGATGAGCGGGTTCTGCGCTGTCGCGACGTAGAACCACATCACCGTCGCGATCACGAGGGAGAGCCCGGCGTAGAGCAGAGGCATGTTGGCGAGCCGACGCCTCATGCCTCCTTCCTCCACGGCCAGAACGCTGGCACGCGGAGCGGTGGAACGCGGGGCACGAGGAGCACGCCGGGCCGTACCGGTGCCGGGCCGGCGAGCACGAGCAGGGACACCTTCAGCTCTTCCTCCGTCAGGCCGCGCCGCACGCGCCCCTCATGGGCGAGCGAGATCGTCCCGGTCTCCTCCGAGACCACCACCGCGACGGCGTCCGTATCCTCCGTGATCCCGAGCGCGGCGCGATGCCGGGTTCCCAACCCCCGCGCCAGCCCGGGACGTTCGCTGAGCGGCAACAGGCAGCTTGCGGCCGCGACGCGGTTTCCCCTGATAATGAGCGCGCCGTCGTGGAGCGGCGTGTTGGGATAGAAGATATTGATCAGCAGCTGCACCGTGACGGCGCCGTCCACGCGGATGCCGGTGTCGATCACGTCCTGCAGGCCGACCTGCCGCTCGAGCACGATCAGGGCGCCGATCTTTCTGGACCCGAGAACGCGCGCGGCCCGCGCGAGGTCGTTGACGAGCCGGATGGCGGCCTCACGATCCAGCCCGACAGGACTCAACCCGACCAGAGTAACACCTCCTCGCCCGAGCTGCTCGAGCATGCGCCGGAGCTCGGGCTGGAACAGGATCAGCAGGGCGATCGGGACGACCAGTCCGACGTAGCTGAGAAGCCACTGCAGCGTGTAGAGCTGCAGCCACCGGCTGACCACGTAGACGCCGAACAGCACCGCGAGCCCGCTCACGAGCTGCACGGCACGGGTGCCGCGGATCAGCATCAAGACCTGGTAGATGACGAACGCGACGACCAGGATATCGACGAGATCCCAAACACGAAGTGGAAATGGTACGGGCCAGGGCATCCCGCCACCTCCGGCGTGTCGCCGGTCAATCGGGGCGCGCGACCCCTATAGCGCCAGCGCGAGTAGGGACTTCTGCACGTGCAGCCGGTTTTCCGCCTCGTCGAAGGCCACCGCTCGCGGTCCGTCGAGCACCTCGTCGGTAATCTCGTCGCCGCGATGGGCGGGCAGGCAGTGCGACACGAGCGCGTGGCGCGGCGCGTGAGCGAGCAGGGCTGCGTTGACCTGATATCGGGCGAACGTGCGGCGCCGGACCTCGGCCTCGGCCTCCTGCCCCATGCTCGCCCAGACGTCGGTGTAAACGAGATCCGCGTCCCGCACGGCCCGGACCGGATCGTCCGTCACCTCGACGGAGGCGCCCGCGGTGGCAGATCGCCGGGCGGTCTCAATCGTCTGAGGATCGAGCTCGTATCCGGGCGGCGTCGCGATGGCCAGCGACACCCCGAGCCGGACCGCGCCGAGCAGGAGTGATCGCAGCACATTGTTGCCGTCTCCGATCCACGCGATCTGAACGCCGTTCAGGCGCCCGCACCGCTCTTCGATCGTCAGCAACGCCGCGAGCGCCTGGCACGGGTGCTCCCAATCGGACAGCGCGTTGATCACGGGCACCCTGGCGTGCGCGGCGAGCGTCGTCACGTTGGCATGGGCGAACGTGCGTACCGCAACGCCGTCCACCCACCGCTCGAGGTTCCGGCCGATGTCGGGGTATGACTCACGGGTCCCCATGCCGACGCCCAGAGTGTCAAGATACAGTCCGTGGCCGCCGAGATGAAACATCGCGGTCTCGAAGGTCACGTGGGTGCGGAGCGACGGCTTCTCGAACAGGAGCGCCAGCACTTTGCCGGCCAGGAGCGGCGGGCGGTCGCCCTCCTCGCTGCGCTGCTTCAGCTCCGTGGCGAAGGACAGAACGGTACGCATCTCGTGCGCGTCGAGATCCCGGATCGTGACGAGATCCCGCCCCCGCAGTCCCGCACGGGGCTCCTTCACCGCCTGCCACGTCTCCACCATGTGCGCTCCCTCCTTGAGCTGCGGCCGGGTGTCGCCTGCATAATTATACGCGGAGGATCATAATAATGCAATCTAAACCTACGTCGCCGAATCTGTGGATTCCACTCGCCGAGGCCTCGCCAGCAGGCGGCGAGTGTCATCGGAGATGCGGGTTTGCGGGGTGCCTAACGGGGCGGAGGCCGACACCTTTGACGGAAGGCCTACAGGCGCCGAGGAGGAGTTTGCCTGACAGTGAATCATTCCGGGCGAAAGCACGTCTAGCGTACTTATTCACTCGGCGACTGGCATTTGAACACGGCCCGTAGGGAGTGATCAATGGCGATTACACGACGGCGGTTCTTGCAGGTCGCAGGCATCGTCGGCCTGGGCGCGGCGGCAACCGCGTCCGTTGTCCGCGGTATCCCGGCCGTCCGAGGGCTGCTTCGGCGGTGGCGCCCCGACAATCCCCCGATCGCATTTCATGCCGGTGGAACGCACCCTATCGGGAATTTCGTTGTCTCCGTTGCCACACGAGATGGGGCCAGACCGTTCCTGCGCATCACACATGCGGCCGAGCCGACGCGCGTGCTGTGGGAAAGCATTCCCGGGGTCGCATTTCTTGCGGCGGCCCGGACGCGTGTCGATGTCCGGGAGTTTGGGACGCCGGAGGGCTCGTTTGACATTCGCGATCGGGTCCTCGCGCTGTGCGCGCAACAATCGGTTGACGCGTTCGAATCTGAAGACGGGGCGTTGGTCATCAGAGGCACACTCAGCGGGGCGGGGCGACAAACCGGCTATCGGATGATCTTTACTTCGACGTCTGTGAATCAGGTGCGGTTTCAAGTGCGGTTGGATTCCTCGCAATCAGCGTCGTTCAACCGGTTGAGCCTGCGTTTCGCGTCCGCGGCTGATGAGCACGTCTTTGGCCTTGGGCAGCAGCTCACGTTTCTCGACCAAAAGGGCCGCCAGGTGCCCATCCTGGTCCAAGAACATGGGGTCGGACGGGGCCTGCCGGTCTTCACGCAGCTCGTGGATCTCACCGAGCATGGCGGAGGCGGTACGCCGTATTCAACCGAAGCCCCGGCGCCACACTACATTACCAGCAAGCTCCGCTCGATGTTCCTGGAAAACAAGGAGTACAGCATCTTTGACTTCCAAGTGCCGGACCGCGTCATGGTGACGCTGTACGCCAACACGCTGGCTGGCCGTATCCTGTACGGGCGAACGCCGCTCGACTTGATCGAGGAGTACACGGCGTACACCGGCCGGATGCGGCGGCTCCCCGACTGGGTCCATGATGGGGCGATCATCTGCGTCGAAGGCGGAACGGATGTCGCGTTGGAGCAGCTGCGGCAGGCCACTCGGGCGGGGATTCCGATCGCCGCGTTCTGGTTCCAGGATTGGAGCGGACGAAGAGTGACCCCGGTGGGCGCCCAGGTCTGGTGGAACTGGAAGCTGGACACCACGCTGTACGCTCGGTGGGACACCCTGGTCGACGCCCTGCGAGCGCAGCACGCCAGGGTGCTGCTGTACATCAGCGGGTTTCTCACCAACACGCCCGGACACAACGACCTGTTCGAGCAGGCTCGGGCCGCGGGCTATCTGGTCAAACGTCAGGACGGGGCGCCCTACTTGATCAAGAACACGAATTTCTACGCCGGTCTGGTCGATCTCAGCAATTCGGCCGCGCGCACGTGGATCAAAGGCGTCATCAAGCATGAGTTGATCCAACGTGCACACGCGTCGGGGTGGATGGCTGATTTCGGCGAAGCTCTGCCGTTCGACGCCGTGTTGCACCGCGACGCCGACCCCGCGGTGTGGCATAATCATTATCCCGAGGCATGGGCGCAGGTCAACCGCGAGGCGATCGACGAGGCGGGTAAGGGCGACGACATCGTGTTTTTCAATCGATCCGGGTTCACCGAGAGCCCGCGATACTCTACCCTCTTCTGGCTGGGCGACCAGCTGCAGACGTGGGACGGGTACGATGGGATCAAAACGGCCGTGGTCGGCGTGCTGTCGGGCGGTGTCTCCGGCTTCAGTCTGCTGCACAGCGATACGGGCGGCTACAACGCATTCTCCGTCAAGTTGTTGGGACGGACGGTCCCGGTGGTGGCGCGTTCCCCCGAGCTCTTCATGCGGTGGGTCGAGCTGAACGCGTTCACGAGCGTCCTGCGCACACACGTCGGTCTGGATCCTTCGATCAGCACGCAGATCGACTCCACGCCGACCGTGCTGGCCCACTTTGCCTGCTTCGCCAAAGTCTATCGCGCGCTCGGGTTTTATCGCAAGGTGTTGGTGGACGAGGCCGCGCAAACGGGGCACCCCGTGGTCCGTGCACTCTTTCTCGAGCACCCGAACGACGCCGAGACGTACACGCTGTCACAGCAGTTCATGTTCGGCTCCGAGTTGCTGGTCGCGCCGGTGCTGAACGCGAGGCACGCGAGCGTACGAGTCTATTTCCCCGCAGGCACCTGGGTCAACATCTGGACCGATGCGGTAGTTGCCGCCCCCCACGGGGCATGGAAGGAGGCGGCCGCGCCCTTGGGTAGGCCCGCGGTCTTCTGCCGTCAAGGGTCGTCGGTTGGAGCGCGATTCATCGCCAATCTCAAACGGGAGGCATTGCGGTAGCAGCGTCATCGATGAGCAGGGATGAATTTGCTATCCCATCCTCAGCTATTGGACGGCGGGGACCGGAGCTCATCCCCGTCTGGGACGAGGACTTGATGTGTATCTTCGCGATGGGGCTCGCGCTTATGAGGCGGAGCTTGAATGTCACGCTCGCGATGTAACTGCTGGCGGCGGAGAGGGTCCATCGGGGCGTGGGAAGCACTGACGCTGCTGCGCTGACCCGTGTGATGCAACCCGGTTATCAGGGGAATCGGAGCTGATGCCGCCATTCTTCAAAGCTGATATCCGTGCGTCTGGCAACGACACGTACACAGCGTATCTCGCGGCCCATCAAGCCGGGGCCAGCCTCTGCCGCGCGAGCCTACAGCACCCGGCGAGCTCCCAGGTAGTGCGAGAGGTAGTATGGCTCGTCCAGGTTGTCGACCACGACCCGCCGTGCGCTGCTGGACGCGTGTACGAATCGCCCGTCGCCGATGTAGATGCCGACGTGCGACGCGCCGCTGCCGTCGGTGTCGAAGAACACCAAGTCTCCCGGCGCCACGTCGTTCCGGTCGACCGCAATACCCGCGCCCCACTGATCGAACGACAGCCGGGGGAGGTTCGGAACGAAGGGTGAGTAGACGAGGTACACCAGGCCGGAACAGTCCACCCCGGCCCGGCTGGTCCCGCCCCACACATAAGGCGTGCCCAGGTATTGCATGGCGCCTGCAACGGCCTGCCTGGCGAGCAACGTGCTCCTGAGCCGCACCGCCGGCGCGGGAGCCAAGTCCCCCGTCGACACGCGCTGCGACGACCCCGGTGGCGTGCCGTACAGCGTGCCTGGAGCGGCGTTCGTCGGTGCCGTGACGGCCGCCGTGGCTGCGGCCGGAGCCGGGGCTAGGGCGCTCGCCCCGGCCGGAGCTCCCACAGTGCCTCCGGGGCCGGGGATCGCCAGCGCCTGCCCGACGTGCAGCGTGTCAGATCCTGCTAGACCGTTGGCCGCCTGCAGCTCGGCCACGGTGAGCCCGTGGGTCCTCGCAATGTGATACAGGGTGTCGCCGGGCTGCACCACGTACGACGTCCCATCCGCGAACGGCGGAGCTGGAGCAGGTGTGCGAGGCGCTGTCGTCACTACGAGCGATCCCAGGGACGGGGAGGATCCCCACGGCTCGTAGCCCCGTTCCCCGGCGCCCGATCCGATCACCATGGCCGTGGATCCGCGGGCGACCGGCGACGGCTCAACCAGAAGGCTGTTCGACGGGCGTGCGGCCGGCCCCGAGTCCGGGATAGTCAGGACCTGCCCCACGTGGAGTCTGAACGGATCACGAAGGCTGTTGGCCTCAATCAGTCGGGCTACGGGGACGCCGAAGTGGCGGGCAATGCTGTAAAGCGTATCGTGTCGGGCAACCGTGTAGAAGACAGAGGCATCCGCCTGCGCCGCGCAGGCCAGCGCCGCGCCCAGCGCGCCCACCCCTATGACGATCCATGCGACGACGCGCACGCTCCGTTTCCCCTTTCGCCCCATCCCTACCGTGTTGTTCGATGCCCGGGACGGGCGTCCGTTAGACCGGAGCAGCTCAGGCTACGATCAATACCGATGTGGCGCGCAGAGCACAACACGGCGGGCGTCCCTCCGACGCCGCCCGCCGCTACTTACCGTCAACGCTTCGAATACTGGAACCCCTTGCGTGCACGTTTGTGGCCGTACTTCTTTCGCTCCTTCTGCCGCGGATCGCGCGTGAGAAGGCCCGCCTTGCGCAGCGGCGACCGGAACTCGCCCTCGACGACCAGCAGGGCCCGTGCAATCCCGAGTCGGATCGCGCCCGCTTGGCCCGCTACACCGCCGCCTCGGACATCGGCAACCACGTCGAACCGACCCTCGACGTTCGCCACGACGAACGGCTGGCGAATCAACGTGAGCAGCGGCCCCTTGGGGAAGTGCTGGTCGACGGCGCGACCGTTCACCGTGATCGCACCGGTGCCGGGCACCAAGCGCACGCGCGCCATCGCCTCCTTGCGGCCGCCCGAGGTCATCACCGTTGCCGGCGTTTCCATCACTGTTCACGTCCTTTCGTAGAACCGGCGGAATCCCCGCCCCGCACTAGCGCGTCCAGCGCAACCGGCTGTTGCGCCGCGTGCCGGTGCGCCTCGCCGCGGTAGACCCGGAGCTTGCGCAGGCACTCGCGCCCCAACGCTGTCTTAGGCAACATCCCGCGCACCGCCTCCTTGAGAACGGTCTCGGGATGCCGCTGGAGCATCTTGCCCGCCGGGGTAGCCCGCAGCCCGCCCGGATACCCGGAATGGCGGTAGTAAATCTTCTGCGTCATCTTGCGCCCGGTCAGGCGGATCTTATCGGCGTTGACGACAACGACGTAATCGCCGCTCACCGACGGCGTGAACGTCGGGCGGATCTTCCCCCGCAGAACGGCGGCGACGCGGCTCGCGAGGCGGCCAAGTACCTGCCCCTTCGCGTCCACGACGTACCACCGTGCGTGCTCGCCCGGCTTTGCCACGATCGTCCGCATCTCGTCCCCCTTACACCTTGCACGCGCCGCCGCCGAGGCTCCACGCGCGAGGACAGCACCGCCGATTGTACCACGCGGCTCTCCTGACCGTCAAACGAACGGCGGCCACTCATCCTCGCCGTCCCCGCGCCGGGGGGCGGGGAACCGTCCTGTCCTCGCAGAAATGGTGGGGACATGCGCCCGTCTTGGGTCCGCTTCCTCGTGTCGCTAGTGCTGTTCTTCGCGCTCGCCACCGCCGCGGTTCACAACGCGGGCCACCGATGGGACGTCGCCGTCACGGAGTGGCTGCACCGCGCGGCGCCGGCGCCCGACCTCCCCGCCGCGCTCTACGTGTTTGCCGGCGATGCCGAGGTGCTCGTCACGGTCTCGGTCCTTGCGGGCTTCCTCCTGGTGCGCCGCGACCGGATGCGGGCCGGGGCGGCGTTCTCGCTCTCCGCGAGCCTGGCGGTGCTGAGCGTGCTCGCCCTGGGGCTCAAGCACCTGCTGCCGCATCCGGGGCCGCCCGACGCGCTGCAGCGCCACGTCTTCCGGGTGGGGATCAGCGTCCCGGCCCCGTACAGTTTCCCGTCGGGCCACACGATACGGACGACGTTCCTCGCGGGGACGGTGCTGCGCCGCGTCCCCGTTGTCGCGATCGCGGCGCTGGCGTCGATGATGGCGTCCCTCGTGTACCTGGGGGACCACTGGACAAGCGACGTCATCGGCGGACTGTGCCTCGGCTGGGCCGCCGTCGAGGCGGCACGCATGGCATGGGCGCGCCTGCGGAACGGCGTGTGAGCCGTCCGGCGCGGCGGTCAGAAGAGCTCGACTTCCGAGCTATCGCCGAGGTTGATGCGGCCGAGCCGCCCCGTCACCGTGGCGTGCTCGCCGATGATCGAGTGGTCGAGCAGGACGCGCTCCACCCGCGCATGCGCGCTGACAATGCTCTCCTGTATCACGGCGTTGACGACGCGCGCGCCTTCGGCCACCGTCACGTACGGACCGACCACGGAGCCTTCCACTACGGCCGTCTCGGCGACAAATGCCGGCGGGATCACGACCGACCCGGGCACCTGCGCCGGCTGCGGCGCGCGCTGAAGCAGCACGTGGTTCGCGTGCAGCAGAGCCGACGGCGTCCCGCAGTCGTACCACCCGTCCACGGGAAATGTCCAGAGGCGCTCGCCTCCCTCCACCATCAGCTGCAGCGCATCCGCGAGCCAGTACTCGCCGCGCACGATGTGCCGCTCCTCGACCAGTCGCTCGAGGGCCGCGCGGAACGGCGCCGGGCGCTGGATCATGTACACGCCCACGATCGCGAGATTGCTCGGCGGGGTGGTGGGTTTCTCCCACAGGTACCGCACAAACCCGTCGCCGTCCAGCTCGACGACGCCGAACGCCCGCGGATCCTGAACGCGGTTCACGCCGATCGCCGAATGCGGCAGCCGTGTGGCCGCCCGCAGATCGGCCTCCACGATCGTGTCGCCGAAGACGATCAGCGTGGGGCCCGTGAGATACTCGCGGGCAAGGTAGATCGCGTGCCCGTTCCCCATGGGCTCGGCCTGGTGGACGAAATGCGCCCGGAACGGGTAGCGCTCCTTGACGAACTCTTCGACCTTCTCGGCGAGGTGGCCGACGACGAGCACGATGTCGTCAACACCGAGGTCGCGCAACTCGTCGAGAATGTACGCGAGGATCGGCTTCCCCGCAACGGTCATGAGGACCTTCGGCTGTGTGTGCGTGTGAGGTCGCAGCCGCGTCCCCTGCCCGGCGACCGGGATGATCGCGTTCATCGGACCACCCTCCTTTGACTGCGATTTGACCCGCTTTGCCAGAGCGACGATCGCGAGGGCCTCGGACGCGAGGCGTCCGTCAGCCTTCTCGGAAGAAGCTCAGCAGCCTGGTCTGGAGCTCGGCTGCGACCTCGGTGACATCCTTGATCGTATCCACACCCCGCCAGTACGCCTCGGACCGGAAGGCGGCGAGACGCCCCTCCCGCGCCAACTCCGGGAAGGTCGCCGTCTCATGGTCCCCGCGCTCCGGCAGCCGGTCGCGCAGCGATGGCGACAGCACGTAGACGCCGGCGTTGATCCAGTACGGAAGACGAGGTTTCTCCACGAACTCCGTCACGCAATCGTCCGCGTTCACATGTACGATACCGTACGGGCTCACGAACGGCGTCAGCACGACCGTCGCCAGCATCCGTCTCGCCAGGTGCGCCTCCACCACGGGGCCCAGGCGCAGGTTCGTGATGATGTCGCCGTTGGTCGCGACGATCGCGTCCGATCCCTGGGGCACGTGGGACAGCGCGAGCTTGAGCGCCCCGCCACGGCCGAGCGGCTCCTCCTCCACCGAGTAGGTGATCCGAAGCCCAAAACGCTCGCCGCGGCCGAAATAGGCCTCGATGACCTCGTGCCGGTAGCCGCACGAGATTACGACGTCCGTGACGCCTTGCCCCGCCAGCCATTGCAGCTGATACCCGAGGATCGGGATCCCCATGATCTCCACCATGGGTTTGGGCCTGTCCTCTGTGAACGGCCGGAGCCGCTCCCCTTTACCGCCCGCGAGCACGATGGCATGCATCATCGCTCAGCTTCCCCCCGGTGGCGCCGGTTCCACCCCGGGCCGCCCAACAGGTGGTATGCCCGCGGTCGGCCTGGTGCAGGCACGTCGCAGACGGGTCCCTAGAACCGTGCGTCCTGGACGATGCGGTCCCAGTTCGTCGTAAACCACTCCCACGTCCGCCGCACGCCGGTCTCGAAGTCGGTCTGAGGGTGGTAACCCAGCAGGCGGCCGGCCTTCTCCACCGAGGCTCGCCGCCGCGTGATGTGGTCCCACGAACGACGCCCGACGTACTTCACGCCGGCGGAGTTGTCGGTGATCCCGTTGATGAGGGTCGCGAGCGTCTGGACCGACACTTCGCGCCCGGACGCGAGGTTCATGGCCTCGCCCACCGCCGCCTCCGAGGTGCCGGCCGCGAGCAGCCCCTGCACGACGTCCCCCACGTAGGTGAAGTCCCGAGTCTCCTCTCCGGTCCCCGTGATCGGAAGCGGCTCCTTTCGCGTGCCCCAGTAGAGAAAGTTGGGGATCACGTTCCGGTAGCGCCCGGGGATCTCGCCTGGCCCATACACGTTGAAGAACCGCGTCCGCACGATCGGCAGCTTGTAGTAGTTCGAGAAGTAGTTGCAGTAGAGCTCACCGAGCAGCTTCGTGATCTGGTAGGGCGTGTCGAGGTCGAGCGAGACGAAGTCTTCGGTGAGCGGCAACGGCGCCTTGCTGCCATACACCGAGCATCCGGACGACGCGTACACAAACCGCCGGACCCCGATGAGCTGCGTGAACTCCAGCACCTTGAGCGTCCCGAGACCGTTCACCAGCAGGTCCTGCTCGGGGTGATCGACCGAGTTCTGGTTCGCGAACAGCGCGGCGAGATGGAACACGTACTCGGGCCGCTCGGAGAACGCGGCGCGCAGGGTCTCCCCATCCAGCACGCTCCCCTGAATGAACCGCACGGCGGGATGATTCGGGATGTTCCACCGGCTCGCCGACGACAGGTCGTCCACCACGAGGACCCGCGCCGCCCCTGCTGCGGCCAGCGCGGCAACGAGGTTGCTGCCGATGCATCCGGCACCGCCCGTGACCAGCACCGTGCGGCCGGCGTACTCCTGCTCTGTGGTCATCCCGACTCCCTCCCCCGATTCTCGTCCCGGTCTCCCTGGCCCGGTCGCGGCGCCTCCACCGCGACGGGCGCCCCGGTCCGCACGGACTCGAGCACCGCGAAGCAGCAGGCGGTGTTGGCCGCGTACGCCGCCATCTCGACGGGCGGCGGTGCCGTGCCCCTCACGGCCGCGATCCACGCGGCCAGCTCCTCCGCGTGTCCGCGCGCCGCCTCCGCGAGCGTCACCCGCCGCACGCGGCCGCCGCGGGCGAGCGCGGCACGCCGGAAGTCCTCGAGCGTGCACGCCACTCCCCGGCCGAACACGTCCAGCCGCTCCCGCCACGCCGCCCGGTCGGCCCCGTCTGCGTACACGATCGTTCCGACCGACCCGTCGTGGAATCCCAGCGAGACCACAAACGAGACGCCCGGCTCGCCCTCCGGCACGCTGGCACGCGCGAAGACGTGCACCGGGTCCGCACCTGCAAGATACTGCAAGAGGTCCACGAAATGGCCGCCCTCACCCAGCCAGCGCCCGCCGCCCTCGACCGGGTCGTGCACCCAGTGGTCTGCCTCGACGGCGCCCGCGTTGACGTGATAGGCGAGCGTCAGCGGGTGCTCGTCCCCCAGGAAGGCCTTGACGCGCCGCACGATCGGAGAATAACGGCGGTTGAATCCTACCACAAGAATCCGCGGCGACGCGACATAAGCGTCGAGTACGCGCCGGAGCTCCTCCGGCGAGAGCGCGAGCGGCTTCTCGACGAAGACGTGCTTGCCCGCCCGGAGCGCCGCCTCCACGAGCGACGCATGCGTGTCGTTGCGCGTGGCGATCACCACCGCGCCGACGTGCGGGTCGCCGAGCACCGCGTCCGGGTCCGCCGCGCAGAACTCGAAACCCATCCGGTCCGCGGCGTTCCGGGCCGACAGCCCTGAGGCGGCCGCGATCCCCCGCAGCCGGATGCCCGGGATCTGCCGCAGCGCCGGCAGCAGCACCGTCTGCGCAAAGAGCCCGCTGCCGATGACCCCGATGCCGATCCCCTTCTCCCCGCTGACCGTCGGGCGAGGCAGCGCAACCGTCCGATCCGTGGACACCGCGTCAGGATACGTCAGGAGCACCCCGAGATGCGGCTCGCCGCTCCGGATCAAAGCGTACGCATCGGCCGCGCGATCGATCGGGAATCGGTGCGTGATCAGCGGGTCGGTACGCACGGCACCCCGCGCGAGCTCGCCCACGAACGCGGCGAGGTTCCGGCCGGCGGTCCACCTGACGTAGCCCGGCGGGTACGCCGTGCCGCGGCGCTCGTACGCGGCCTCCTCCGCGCCGGGGCCCGAGGCCCGCGAGAGCACAAACGCAAGCTCCTTCTTCCAGAAAGGACGCCGTGGAATCTCCATCCCGGTCACGCCCACCATCACGATCGTCCCGCGCACGCGCGCGAGCTCGGCGGCGAGCTCGACCGGCGCGTTGCCGACGGTCGACGCCGCGATGATCACAGCGTCGGCGCCGATTCCCCCGGACAGGCGGAGCGTGGCCGCAGCGGCCGCGGCGGCATCCGTCACGGCGGCGTCCGCGCCCACCCCCTCCGCGAGGGCGACCCGGTCGGGAACGACATCGTGCGCCACGACGCGACATCCCGCCGCGCGGAGGAGCTGGACCGTGAGCTGCCCGAGGAGTCCGAGCCCGAGCACCACGACGGTTTCGCCGAGCGTGACCGACGCGCGCCGCACGCCGTGCAGCGCGATCGCGCCGAGCATCGCAAATGCTGCGGCCTCCATGGAGACCTCGGGCGGCAGGGGCACGCACAACTGGCGCGGTACGACGACGACCTCGGCGTGGTTCGCAAACCCCGCGCCCGCGCACGCGACCCGGTCTCCGGGCGCCAGTCCCTCGACCCCATGGCCCACGGCCAGCACCACGCCCGCACTGCTGTAGCCGAGCGGCTGCGCCATCTCGAGGCGCCGGAACGACTCCCGGATCGTGGCGCGCAGGCCGTCCCGCCGCATCTTGTTGAGCGCCTCCCGGACGAGGTCCGGCCGCGCGCGAGCCTTGCCGAGCAGGCTCTTGCCGGCGAGCCCGATCACCGAACGCTCCGTGCCCGAGCTCACCACCGATACCGCGTTGTGCACGAGGACGGTGCCTGGCCGGACCTGCGGTACGGGCACGTCCGCGACGGTCAGCGCGCCGGTCCGAGGACTGAGGACGACCTGCTTCATCGCTCCGCGGAAGGATCAGCCCGGGAGACGACGCTAGAGTCCCGGGCTCGCTCGGGCATCCCTCGGCGCGCCTCCAGGACGTGCGCGTCGATCAGCACGCGGTACCAAAGCGCCTGCAGCACGTAGTAGATGAATCCCTCCCGGCCGTCGAGAAAGCCGCCGCGCAGCACGTACCGGTAAGCGAAGTACGCGAGCGCGCGCGCGCCGAGCGGGGTGCGGCGGTACACCCGCTCGTACCACCATCGAGATCGCTCCGCCGGATCTCCGCCCCTCAGCCGCGGCGTGACCGCGTCGGAGGACGCGCCCGAGGCCAGGTCGGCCGCGGCCAGCGCCGCGTACCGTGTGTGACGCTCCACCCAGCGCGCCAGCGGCCGCCGATCCTCGTGGAGCA
>DASPUZ010000047.1:0-47442 GCA_035622635.1 bacterium
CTGCGTAAGTTCGCTTCGTACGGCCTCGTGCACGATGATCCGGCTGCAGGCGGTGCATCGCTGGCCGGAGGTGCCGAACGCGCTCCAGATCAGCGCATCGGTGGCGAAAGACAGGTCGGCGTCAGGCAGGACGATGGCCGCGTTCTTGCCGCCCATCTCGAGCGAGATGCGCTTCCCCAACCGACCGCATGCCTCCGCGAGTCTCAGCCCCGTTTCGGTGGATCCGGTGAAGGAAACGACTCGGACCGATGGATGTGCGACGAGGGCATCCCCCACCGTCGAACCGACCCCCGTCACGATGTTCAGCACTCCGGGGGGCAAGCCGGCTTCCTCGAACAGCTCGACAAACTTGAGTGCGAGAAGCGGCGTGTACGACGCCGGCTTGAAGACGACCGTGTTCCCGCACACGAGCGCCGGAAAGATCTTCCACGATGGAATCGCCATGGGGAAGTTCCAGGGGGTGATGATGCCGACGACGCCGAGTGGAGCCCGCCGGCAGTAGGCGGCCTTGTTCGGCATTTCGCTCGGCGCCGTGTACCCGTGAAGACGTCGCCCCTCGCCGGCAATGAAGTACCCCATGTCGATGGCCTCTTGCACGTCACCGCGGGCCTCCGTGAGGATCTTTCCCATCTCCTGGGTCATAAGCCGCGCGAGCTCTTCCTTCCGGCCCACGAGACGTTCGGCGACCCGGAACAGGATCTCCGCCCGACGAGGTGCGGGGACCTTCCGCCAGGACTGGTAGGCACCGGCGGCCGCCTGAACCGCCGCCTCCACATCCTCGGGGCCGGACGCCGGAACGACACCGAGAACGTCACCGGTGGCGGGATTGATGGACGCCGCTGTCTTTCCCGATCGGGCCCCGATCCACTGGCCCCCGATGTAATTGAGAAATGCCTCGCGCCCACCGCCACCCGTAGCATCATATCCCTTCATGAGACATCCCCCCACGGCTTCTGGTACGGTCTGTCAGCATCGCGTAGCATCCACGGACGCACCGACGAGGTCACCCCCCGGACGCGTCGTGAACTCGATGAGGTTGCCAGACGTCCACGCCTCGCGTCTGAGTTCGCGCCGGCCGTAGGACCTCCTCTGGAATGCAACGCCGCTCCGGACCCGCAGCACCAGGAAGCCCGGCGGGGGAATGCAGGGTTCCCCCCTTCCGTTCGCCTGGAACAGGGACTCTTTCCCCCGAAGGCAATGGATGGAGGTAACCGATGCTCAATCTGCTTGTCATCGTTACCAGCACGCGGCCCCGTCGAAGCGGGTGGGCGATCGGGCAGTGGTTCACCAAGCTCGCCGAACAGCATGGGGCGTTTCATGTGACCTTCGCCGATCTGGCCGAGGTGAACCTGCCGCTGCTCGATGAGCCCGCGCATCCAAGCCTGAGGCAGTACGAGCACGAACACACCAAGGCGTGGAGCACGCTGGTAAGCACCGCCGACGCATTTGTGTTCGTGATGCCGGAGTACAACTTCTTTGCGCCGCCGACGCTTGTGAATGCCGTGGACTACCTGTATCACGAGTGGCACTACAAACCGGCGGGCTTCGTGAGCTACGGCGGAGCGTCGGGCGGTATGCGTTCTGTCCAGTCGATCAAGTCGCTCCTGACGTCGGTCAACGTCATGCCGTTGCCGACCGCCGTCGCGATTCCGTTCTTTTCTAAACACATCGACGAGACGAAGGGCTTCGTCGCGACCGAACAGCACGAGCAATCGGCGAAGGCGATGCTCGACGAGCTGCGGAAGTGGGCCGTGGCACTCGAGACCATGCGCGAACCTGCGCAGAAGCGGTGACGTCCCGGGCCAGCCTGCGTGAGGGGAGATTTTGCTCCGACATCGCCCATAGTCAGCCTGCGCCGTGCCTGCAGGACCGGGATTCAACCCCTCAGCGGCGGGCTCCGGCACGTGGCGCGTTGCGCGCTAGTCGGTTGGACGCGCGGATACGTCCCAGGCCGACGATAACATCCGAGTCGCTCGCGCTCACATGGGGGGGTAGCTAGGCCGAAGCTTTGTTGGTTCAGGCCTCACACCCGCTGCAGATGCGTGTCATTGAACCCGCTCGGATACTTGAGCCCGAATCCCAGGAGCCGATCTATCCCAATGTGAGCGGCCAGAATGAGAGCGCACGATACGAGAAGCTCGTGGCCGGTCGCGATACCGATTCCGCCTATCAGACCTGCCAGCACGTACGTATGGACAAGGTTATACGCGGCCGCGCCTGCCCGAGGCCCGGCGAGGTAGCCCAGCATCGATGCATCGGGACCGAGAAAGAGCGCGGCAAAGAGTACCCAGTTGCTGCCGCGTGCGCTGTACATTCCCACGGCCAATACCAGTGCCACCAGTCCCTCCACACGGACTAGTGTGCCCGGACGAAGTGCAGATCTCCCCATCTTCTCCCTCCACACGCGGACTCCGGTTGGGCACAACGCGTCGGAACCGTGACGCCTTCCCACCTCCAAGGCTCGTGGGGCACGCGGCGGATGCCGTTGGCTGCCATGGCTCGAGGCTATCGCAGACTTGCGCGATCGGTGCGGACCAGAGTTCAGGGCCGACTCAGAGTCAACTGCCGGCGTCTCCAATGTCTTGTGGCGCGACGGCCGGAACGGGCAGGGCGCGCCCGGCCGGCGCGCGGTTGACGATCGCGATCCCCGCCACCACGAGCAACGTACCGGTGACCAGTCTCGCGCTGAGCGGTTCACCCAGGAACGCGACCCCCAGGATCAGCCCGATGACGGGGAAAACGTACGTGACGACGGTCGCGCGGGTAGCGCCCCACGCGTTGATCAGGTAGTAGTAGAGCAGATATGCGAGGCACGACCCCAGGAGGCCCAGCCACGCGAGGGCGAGCCATGTGATCGGAAGGCGAGGAAGCCGAAGGGGCCACTGGGCGACCGGAGCCGCGAGCCAGAGCAACCCATCGGCCATGAACACGGCGGCCGTCGCTTGGAGAACCGGAGGTTGACCTCGCAGATGCCCTCGGGCGTATGTGGCGGCCACCGCATAGCTGCAGGCCGCGGCCAGCACGGCAATCTGCCCCCACGTGCTCCCCTGTACGGTCGCTCGTGTGACATCGCCGCTCATGAGCACGATGACACCCGCGAACCCGAGAACCAAGCCCGTGAGACGCTGCCGGGTGATCTTCTCATCCCGGAGCCAGAAGTGAGCGACAACGAGCGTGAACAGCGGGGTCGTGCCGTTCAAGATGGCCGCGAGCCCCGAGGCAATCCGCGTCTCGCCCCAGGGAATGAGCGCGAACGGCAGCGCGGTGTTGAGTCCGCCGAGAACCAAGAACCGCACGAAGAGACGCGCATCGCGGGGAACTGATTGTCGCGTCATTCCCGCGATCGCCACGAGTCCTATCAGGCCGAACAGGAGCCGAAGAGCCGCGAGCAGCACGGGATCAGTCTCGGCGACGGCGATCTTGATCCACAGGAATGACGAGCCCCAGATCGTCCCCAGCAGCCAGAAGGCGCCCCACTCGCGCCACCTCATGTCATTGTCCTCAGCACTGCTGAGCCATGAATCGACGGAGCGCGGCGAGCCATCTCGCAAAACCCTCCTCCTCAAAGAAGTGGATCCAGCGGTCGTGCTCCTCGGAAGGCACAATCGAACGTTGCCCACCACCCGACAAATGCTCGGCTGGTCTCGACGATCGGTGTTACGCGTATTGTCGCCGTGTAATTTCGAACCGGGAACGGTACCGGATCACACAGCGCGTAGGTGTAGGAACGGTCGAGGTCTGAGTGGGCGAGGAGCACCTGGCGGATCGTCTTCTCCCCCGTCGTGACCCGGCGGACGGCTCCGACCTGATCGTCTACCTTGCCGTCCTCGATGATAGTCTCACTCGTCACTCCGGCCCAGCCATAGCGATCAAAGAAACGGATGGCCGCCCAAGCCTCGTCCGCGGACTGGTCGAGGAGGACGTTGTAGTGGGCCTCCGCCATCTTGGTTGCCCCTCCATGGCGCCCATGTGCGCGGTCGCGTCTTGTGCGACCCGCGCGTTCAAGCACGATTGTCGGGTTAGTCCGCCGGCGGATCTATCCGATTCTTGCCGTCAAACCGCGGCTGAGCGCCTGCAAGGCTCGCCGTGAGTTCACCTGCCGCTTGGATCGAGGCCGTGGTCAGGCCCAGCATGGTTGCCCTCGCACCGATACTGGAGGTCCGGGTCGAAGCAGGGGTTGATCGCCCTCCGCTCCGCCGCGTCCGGAGAAGGACCGGGTGCGCTTTCCCAGCGGTTGATGTGCGCTGGCGGATGTGAGACGATCGGGATGAACCCGGAGGGACTGGATGTTCTCAAGACTGCTTGCGTGCCTAGTGACCGTGGTCGCAACACAGTTGGCAGCGGCTTCGGCTGCGCCGTCGCCTCCATTCGCGCTCGGGGCGACATGGACATACCGTTACACGGTCACCCGCCCGCCGGAAGCAGCCGTCATGGGCACGCTGACGACCAGGTACGATGGCCTCGCAACGTATCGGGGCCAGCGCTACTACGTGACTACCGTGTCGGATACGATCAACCCGAACGTGGCTGAAAAGGACTACTACGAATGGACGGGCACCCAGTTCCGCCAGGCCGCGCTGCAGACTGACACCGCCGACTCTACCCTTGAGATCGTGTTTGACAATGCAGTCCCCCTCGACGCGTCGCAGAGCGCGTCCGGGACAGCCGAGACGTATGTCAACGGCAACGATCAGGGGCCCATCCCGTGGAGCACAACTGTCACGTCTCTAGGCACTGACACGGTGACGGTCCCGGCCGGCACATTCCACGACGTTCAAAAGTGGCAAACCACGTTTCAGTTCGGCGTCGTTCGACAGGTTCAAGTCGCGGAGGTCGTCGGGCTTGTCGATCTCCGCGTGGATTCCGAATACTATGCCAACGGCGTGCTCAAGTCCACGACCAGCCAGGAGCTTATCAACGGTCCGGTGCAGTAACCATCTCCACCGTGCTCGAGTACACGTCGCTCAATTGCTCGAAGACCTTCGAGCATGTCGCCACCACGGGGGTTGCGCGCAGCCGCTCACGTCGGTTTGAGTATCGCGCGGTAGTTGGCGAGCGCGCCGGATTGACGAGGAAAAGAGCGCCGGAGGGCGCGACTGCACGTGCCCTCCGGCGCAACGATGGCTGTCTAGTGACTACTGCCGGACTGGCCGCAGGATTGACCCTGACCTCGGCCTCCGCATCGCTGGCCGACCCCTGCGGATCCGGATGTATTTCCTCGCGCACTACCGCGGTCATAAGAAGACGATTGCGACGGCTGGTTGTTGCGGCCACTGCGCCCGGCCTGCGGCATCTGCGTCACCGGCCGCTGCACCGACGACGTGCCCTGCCCACCTCGCGGAGTCCCCTGCACCTGCGTCACCGGCCGCTGCACCGACGGCGTGCCCTGCCCGCCACGTGGAGTCCCCTGCACCTGCGTCACCGACCGCTGCACCGACGACGTGCCCTGCCCGCCTCGCGGAGCGGGCTGCGCGGATGGATGTACGGTCGCCGGTAGTGTCGCGGCATGCCCGGACCTGGCGTTGTTGAACTGAGCCACGACATGTGCCTGCCCATCCCACTGTGCGTCGCCCTGGCGCACAGGAGTGCTCTGATAAGCTCGGTAGGGACCTGTGTACGGCCGGTACGTCGCGCGGTAGTAGTACTGGCGGTACGGGCCGTAGTACGGATAGCGATAGTAGTGCCCGCCCGCATCTTGGGTTAGGATGTATTGGAGGTCGTTGACGATGACGATCCCCAGCACGACCCCCACGAGCGCTGGAGCCACGGTGATAACTGGGGCAGTCGCGGGATAGAACCCCGTATACGGACGGTATCCTGCATGATAGTAGAACCGATAGTAGGGCCCGTAGTACGGGTACCGATAATATCCCCCGTCAGGACCGTGGACCAACAAGTAGACGAGCCCCGCCACCACAACCGTACCGAGCACGACTCCCGTAATAGGCACGGGGGAAATCGATGGCGTGGCCACCGGACCCGCGGCCACCGGGCCCGTGACGACGATCTGGGCAGCTGAGAACTGACCGGAATCTGGAACGACCCATATCGCCGCTGGCGCCCCAACGTACGTCCCCAAACTGCAGAACGGCACACTGGTCGTCCCGACCAGTGCTGTCGTATAGGGAGCGGCATAGATGGTGCTCGTTCCGTTCCCGTTGCTCAACTGTATGGTCCCCGATTGACAATCGACGGCTTCGATCACTCCCTGGACCTGAACGGCTGACGTCGACTGCGCTTGGCCTACCCCTGTCACTCCCAGGGCCGGCATCAGGATACCCAGCGCTAGCGCAATCACCCTACGCATCGTACTCACCCCGTTCTCCAGGCTAACCCCTGGGGGGACCTCGTCGGTGCCGATGGACCGGGTGGGTCGCATCGCACTTTGAGTGTGCCACTGGCGCATGAAGAACCCGTGCAGGGCATATGTGAAACTCATGAAATTGCGGTCTCACGTCGGATGCTGCGACACGAGGCATCCACGCTGCGAGCGTGGCGGGTCTGTGGGGACCCGTTCCTCGGCCAGTGCATCGGCCCAAACGTATCGAGTTGTGTCGGTTCCCGAAGCACGGGGTGATTCCGGGAGGGGCCGTGCCGAAGGCATGGAGCATCGCCACGATTGCTAGAAAGGGGGCACCGAAGAACGGAGTGCAAAGCTAGTGGAAGGCGTTCGCCGTTATTCCCGGACCACCAGACAATGGCCGCAGATTAGAAGGGGCGCCTTCCCCGGGCCTGCTAAAGTTGCTGCAGAGCGAACAGAGAACGAGATGTCCACCGGCGTGGCCAGCCCGGATAGAAAGTCGTTCGAGGCCCTTCAGCCCAAACGTCCGTGGTAGGCCGCCAGCGATTCGTACTCAGCGGGAACGTCGGTGCACTGGGTTTTCAGAGGACTTTGAAGAAAGGGACTCAACAGCTGGTGCCGGATGGCGCTCCTCTCCAGCTTCCGCTAGCATCTCTGGCAAGATGTCCTGGGGCAACGAAGCTATTGGGCCAATCGCCGGCGGATACGCAGGTCATGCGACCATTTCGAAGCGTCATTGCGCGCAAACATAGCATCGACTTGGCCCTCGTGGTCACGCCCGCTTCCCGGTAACGGCGGAGAGCTTGACCACCGCGTCCAGGTGCGCGGGTCGGTCCGGGTCAAGCCCATTGACCAGCGCACGATGATAGGCAAGCAGTTGGAGCACCGGAAGGACCAAGGCTCCGCGCGCCAGCTCGTCGATGCCGGACCGCAGCGCGATGGTATGGTCCGCCGGGAGTCCGTCCGCCGACTCGGACACGGCGAGTACCGTCGCACCCAGATCACGCATCTCTGCGAGCACGGCCGCCTCGCGGTCGCGGGCAGCCTCCGTGAGCAGTCCCACGAGCAACGTGCCTTGTCCGATGACGGATTTTGGACCGTGGCGAAACTCGAGAAAATGGAAGGCCTCTGACGGCGCCAGCGACATCTCCTTCATCTTCAGCATGGCCTCACAAGCCAATCCGTAGTTCGGCCCCGAGCCGAGGAACACAAATCGCGTCAACCCGGGCGCCTGGGCCAGCGATCGGGCCAGCGGTTCGTACTCCCGGATCAGCCGGCCAACGTGACGGGGCAGGGAGCACAGAGCGGCCATGTAGTCGCGCCGGCCAGCAGCCAAGCCGGCAGCCGCCTGTGTCAATACGAGCATGCTCGTGAAAGCGCGCGTCTGCACGACGCTTTGTTCCTCGCCGCCCTTTGCCACTAGGACCTTCGGGGCACGCCTCGCCAATTCGCTGTCGATGTCGCACGTGACGCCGAGCCACCGCCCATGGGTCCGTTCACGGTACCTGTCGATGCCCCACAGCACCTCCGTCGTCGCTCCCGACCGGGACACAGCGACAAGCAGTGACGGCTGAGCCGGCAGCGCCGACTGAGGGAATAGCCACAACTCGGAAGCAGGCACGGCGTGGGCACGGATGCCCGTCAGCGCCTGCCAGATCGCGGCCGCCGCGAGTGACAGATAATACGGGGAGCCGCAGCCTGTAAAGAGTACCTCAGCACAAGGCTGGCGCAGCCACTTTCCCAGCACATCGGCCTGTCCCTCGACTGCCGCGAGGCTAGCGTCCCACGCGTCACCTTGCGTCAGTATCTCCTGATAGGTATGCTTGCCGGCCTGCACAGTCATCACGCCCTCCAGGGTCCTATCGTGATGCCATCGCTAGTAAGTCGATAAGTAAGTGTTCTATCGCGGCAGCGACGGCGCCCAGAACGCCCGCTTGCCCACCGAGAGCAGTAAGAACAATTCGGTCTGCGTATGTCGATGATCGCCCGCCGGTCTGATCGTCCAACGCACGACGCAGCGGAGCGAGAGGACGTTGCCTACCGCCGCCACGCCGCCGGCGATGACGAACCGTTCCGGATCGTATGCGCGAAATGCCATGAGCCCTCCCATGGCCAGTTACGAAGCCGCCTCTTCCATGACCAGCGCGAACCCGTCCCCGTCCGCGGCCGCGTGAGCCACCACCTCCCCGGTGATGGATTCCGAATCGCTGCCCGCCAGCTCCGCGATGGCAATGGCTCGACCCGCGGCCGCCGCGGCCTTCGCACGCCGTACGATCGAGGCGCCGGACGCCGTCATTTCGAGACAACCACGTGTGCCACAATAGCACCGCGGACCGTCGCGTGTCACTGTCCAATGCTCAAGCCGGTGTCCTTGATCGTCTTCTTGCTCCTGATGATCACCCGACCATGAACCCAATCGAGTCCAGTATAGTGCGGGCCGATGCTGTCCCCACCAGTGATGGCGTACAAGCCGGAGATGCGAGTCCTGTGCCAAGGACCACGTAACAGACGAGGATCCAGTATCGCACCCCGCTCACTGTTCCGTCCACCTGGCGGACGGTCATCGGGTCAACAGGCCCCGCGTATGTTTGTACCGCGAAGCGCCAACGAGAATATGCAACGATGCTTTTCATCCCGGACCACTGGAGGGCCAGCCACCTCCATTGCTGAAACGATCGTATGACGACCCGAGACGAATTCGCCGCGGACCCAGGAGGAAGCATGACACACACTCGGGGATTTTCGCCCGAAGCTGCACTAACGTTCGAACCTTATGCGGGCGCCGTCATCGATCGCTACCGTATCCCGGGGCTCGTTGTCGCCGCGTCACGAGACGGCACCCCAGTCTATGTACGGAGCTTCGGCTATGCCGATGTCGAACGGGGTGTGCCGACAACGCCCGAGACGGTGTTCGGGGTAGCCTCGGTTACGAAATCGTTCACCGCCGCATCGATCATGCGGCTAGCAGATGCCGGTGCACTGCGAGTCAGCGACCCGGTCGCCCAATATCTGCCAGAGTTTCGGATCCCCGGCGGCAACACTACGCAGGTGAAGATCCATCACTTGCTCACGCACACTGCCGGGTTACCAGGGCTCGCGTCCCGCTGGTACGCGTTTGCGCGGAGTGCGACGCGAGACCCCGAAGGCGCGAAGCCGCCCGTGCGGATTGATGCCCGACCACCGATCGAGACATACGCGGATCTCTTCACTTACCTGTTGGAGGACGACTGGATACCGCTTGGTCCTCCGGGCGCTCAGTGCAGTTACTCCAACGAAGGGTACGTAATGCTCGGCGCAATCATCGAGCGGGTGAGCGGTCGGCCGTTCACGCGCTACGTGACCGAGGAGATCTTCGAACCCGCTGGCCTTGCCAACACAGCCTTTGGACCCAGCGACGCCGTGCGACCCCCAACAATGAGCATGCCGCACATTCCGCGGATTCGCGATGGTCGGACCGAGGTCGTTACGGCCTCCTCGTGGTGGTACTCAGATGTGTGGAATCCCGCCGGTGGCATCTGCTCGACAGTCGAGGACCTCCTCCGCTACCTCGAGATCTACCGGACCGGAGGGCTGGTCGGGCATGAACGCATCCTATCCCAACAGGCTGTGGCCGAGATGTTGCGGCCGCATATCGAAGTGTGGCCCGGATGCGGCTACGGCTACGGGCTGCAGATTCTGGACGACTATCGAACAGGCCCGTTGGCCGAACACGGTGGGGGCCGGCGGAGCATCGCAGCCCACGTGGCCTTTATTCCGGCGCAAGGCCTCGCCGTGGCTGTCCTCGCCAACTTGGCCGATGTGCCGGTGAGATTGATTGCGCACGCGACCCTGAACGTCATGCAGGACGTGGCTCCGGATACGCCACCGCAGACCTTTACGCAGCAGGAGATTCCTCCACATCGTTGCAGGGCATATCTTGGAGAGTATCGGTCGACTGAAGGGACGGTTATCCGTGTCCAGTCTGGGGTGACCGGGGTGACCGTTGAAGTCGACGGGACTACATGGCCGGCACAGCCCGTCGGGGATAACGCATTCGTCGTGCGCGTCCGCGATGGGAGCGTCTATACGCGATTTCTTCTGGACCCAGTTGGTCGCGCCCAAGCGGTCGCCCATGGCCTGCGCATCATTCGACGCACCCCGACACACGCTTGAACCAGTTACACCTTTCTCAGGCTATGCCGGGGGCGCCAGGAGTAAGGATGCATCTATGTTGGTTCGATAGTCTTGGCTGATCGGGAAGGCTTGGAATTGGTGGTGGTGGGCGGTGCAGGTCTTGAACCCGGAGTTGTGCCGCGCCAGCCCGCACCAATCGGTTGCGATGACCTACTCGGCACGGCTTGATACGCAACGCCTTGCAAGAATTCGCTCTACGCCGTATGTCCACCAGGGCGGACTGGAGAACGCAGCACACGGTGCCCTGCTATCCGGTCCTTCACGGCTCTGATGTGCTCTCGTGACCGCCGCAAGTCTGCGCATGCCCCCTGGTCCAAACCATCAGCACCGCGATCCCAAGGATCACCAACATCGTTGCCGATAGCAACCACGCTGCGTCGAAGCTTCCCGTCCGATCGACCACGAAGCCGATGAGCGAAATAAGGGCTACACTTCCCAAATTGCCCGCGAGCGAGATGAAGCCGAATTCCCGCCCCAGGCGTCCCCCAGTCGAGCCCCTCGGGGAAAAGACAGCAGCGAATGACAGGTTCGTGGCAAAGCACACAACCACCAGGAAGATGATCGCTGGACCCAGTCCTCGCCAAATCGCAAGGGCCATCAGGCCGACAATCGTCGACCCGATAGAGGTCAAGACACTCATCAGCACACCGGCTTTAACAAGGAGCAGCCCGCTGATAATCCTACCACCAAACCCGATCAACGATGCCATCATCACAGCGATCGATCCAAAAATGAGGGGGCGAGCATACGACCTCGTCAAATACTCCACGCCCCAGATCACGACCGCAACGGCCATTCCGTTCCCCGCGAAATGCGCGATGGCCATTGCGAACGGCCGGTACGTTGAAGTCCGGCCGGCGCCCTCGGGCGCGACGAGGGGCGCCCCGAAGCTCCAAAACCGCGATGACCCCGCAGGCCACGCCACAACGGCTAGTATCACTGGGGCGGCCGCTTGGAGCAGCAACCCACCACTCCACCCCATCGCGACATACAGAAGAGGGACAAGTAACAAGGCAGCGCTGTAGCCGATATTCACCGTAGCCCCATAGATACCACGGGTCACGACCATCCCGCGCGAGTCCCCCGCACTTCCGACCGCGCGAAGACCGGCTACAAATGCGGCCCCTGTCCCGACGCCCACAATAACGCGGGTCGCCACCAGTGAAAAGAGCGACACGGCCCGGGAGAATCCAACCGCACCGCCCGCCGTAATGATCAGCGCAGCTGTCAGAACGCGTGAAACACCGATGCGGTCGGCCAGAGTGCCAGCAACTGGCTGAACAAGGGCGTGCGCCAGCACCCACGCCGACGCCAAGAATCCGATCTGTGTGATGCTCGCGTGGGTACGTTCGCGAATCGGCCCCATCAGAGGCGCGATTTGTGCGCCGAAGAATCCGACCTCGAACGAGACAGCGTACAAGGTCCACGCGAGGGCACGCATCGATATTCTTCCATGCCGCTCCGCGTCGAGCATTCAGTCCAGTGCCCTCCTCGCCAAACTACGCCCCACCGGACAGACACGCACGATACAATCCTATCGGATTGCTCGGCCGAGTCTAGCGTCGACGGTGCATCGCCCACGAGCTATGACAAGGACGAAAGTCGCCGCTCCACAACGTGTTGTTCTGTCAGGTGACGCACCCCCAGGCTCCGCAGGAAGGGGTAGAGCTTCGGTCTCCTCGATTTCCTCAGCCGTGTAGACCGCCTCCTTGAGCGATGCCTCGCCACCACGGGACCGTGATTAGACAGTCGGATGGCATGGGCTCTCGGACCAGCGGCCTGATGGCCTCCGCCAACGCCCAATCGCCAGACCGATAACAGGGTACCAATGGCAGCCGTCCCGCACGCATAAGGCAGTACGGTGTGATCGGGACAATGTGTCCGTCGGGTCCACACCGGCCAAGCAGGATAACGCCACTGCTTCGCGACCCGTGCCGGGCGCTCCTCACAACCCGAGCAGGCGCCGCGCATTCGCGCCGAGGATTCGTTGCTTCTCATCGTCGGCTAAGAACGTAGCCCAACGCACGAGCCCCAGAACACGGGCCATCCGATCAATGCCAGCGTCGGGGTACAGCTCCAAATCTAGCTTCACGCCCTCCGTGCCCAACAGCAGACGATCACTTCCGAGCACTCGCGTCACCCGGCGCAGCACCGGTTCAAAGATCGGTTCCCCCATGACAATGTCGAGGACGTCCAAGAAAGTCAGATCCATGAACACATTGCGGTTCAGGCGTGCGACGAGGAGCGCCTCGTTCACCCACGGGTACCCTGCGTGTGCGATCACGATCGGAAGGTCGGGAAATGCAACGGCGACTTCGTCGACGCGAAGAGGAGTGTTGAACATCATTCGCTGGTGCGGAAGTGCTTTGATCCCTGTGTGAACAATCACCGGGACCGCCCTTGCTTCCGCCAACTCAAACACGGGGGCAAGCCGTGGGTCGTCCGGGAAGAATCCCGCGTGCGGATACAGTTTGAGTCCGCGAAAGCCAAGGTCGTCGAGCGCCCGTCGCACACGCGAAACCGTATCCGGCGAATCCGGATGGACAGACGTGAACCCAATCAATCGATCAGGGTGCCGCCTCGTGTGACGTGCCACGATGTCATCCGAGACGTTCGTCCCACGCTCTTCGCCGGTTGGGCCGTGATCCACTGCCAACAGGACGGATCGAGCAATCCCCAACCGGTCCATCGGGTCCAGGAGGTCCTTCTCCCGGGTCTGTGGGTAGACGTGAACGTGGAAATCAATGATCTCCATGATGCTACCGGTACATGACCTGTCGAACCGCGGCAATAATATCCTGAACGCCCGGGACCACGATGCCCTCGAGTTTCGGCGAGTATGGAATCGGCGCATCCGCAGCGCCGACCCGTTTCGGCGCTGCGTCAAGGGAATCGGGGACCATCTCCGCGACTCGAGCTGCCACTTCTGCGCCGACGCCGCCACGAAGTGGCGCTTCGTGCACAATGACGAGCCGATGGGTCTTCGCGACGGACGAGGCGATCGTGTCTACATCGAGGGGGTGCAGTGTCCTGGGGTCAACGACTTCAGCCTCGATCCCCTCCGCCGATAGGGACTCCGCCGCTTCCAGCGCGCGGTGGAGCATGAAGGACCACGCGACGATCGTGACGTGCTGCCCCGATCGCTTCAAATCCGCCGAGCCGAATTCCACTAGGTGCTCCCCCGCAGGCACCAAGCCGCGCTGACTGTAGAGCAGTTTATGCTCGATGAACACGACCGGATTGTCGTCACGGATGGCCGTCTTGAGCAGCCCCTTGGCATCGGCCGGCGTCGACGGCATCACCACTTTGAGCCCGGACGTATGGACGAACCATGCCTCCAGACTCTGAGCATGCTGCGCGCCCGCCGACCTTCCAATGCCTCCCTGTGTCCGGACCACCAGGGGCACCTTCACTTGGCCGCCGGTCATGTACCGAATCTTCGCCGCTTGATTCACGAGCTGGTCCATCGCCAAAGTGACAAAGTCGATGTACATGATCTCGACAACGGGCCGCATCCCCATGACCGCGGCTCCGATCGCCGCGCCGACGATCGTGTTCTCGGAAATCGGAGTGTTCCGCACGCGATCCGCTCCGAACTCGGCCGACAGCCCCGCGGTCACACGAAAGGTTCCGCCCCACGGCTCCTGGATATCCTCGCCGATGAGGAACACGGAGGGATCACGTGTCATCTCTTCCCGCAACGCCTCGTTCAGGGCGTCACGGTACATGAGTTCGCGACCGTGGGTACCAACCTGAACTGTCTTGTCGACATTAGGCAAAGACATCGGCACACGCCTCGTCTGGGGACGGCTCCGGGCTCGTTTCAGCGAATCGCACCGCGGCTTCGACTTCCTCTTCCACCTCGGCCTCGAGATCGCGGATCGCGTCTTCAGACAGAACGCGGCGCTCGGTAAGCCACAGACGAAACCGAGGAATTGGATCCCGCTGCTTCCAGGCTTCGACCTCTTCTCGCGGCCGATACGCCCCGATGTCCCCGGCAAAATGGCCTAGCCACCTGTACGTTACACACTCGAGGAAGCTCGGCCCTCCATCCATCCTCGTCCGAGCCACGGCGCGACCGGCCGCCTCTCTAACAGCAATGACATCGTTCCCATCCACCTTGGCAGCGGGAATACCGTAACCAGCAACCCATGCGCAGACGTCTGGGATGCCGAGATAGGCAGACTCGGGGGTAGATTCAGCGTAGGCATTATTCTGCCGGACAAAGACCACCGGTAGGCGCCACAGCTTTGCCAGGTTCAGGCCTTCGTGGAAGGTGCCAGTCGCAACCGCCCCGTCCCCGAAGAAGCAGGCCACGACCCGCCGCGATGCCTGCATGCGGATGGCGAGTGCGCAGCCCACGGCCAGCGGGATCCCGCCGGCAACGATGCCCGTGGCCCCCACGATTCCCGACGAGAAGTGCGCAATATGAAGTGACCCCCCTTTCCCCCGACAATAACCCGTCGTTCGGCCGAAGAGCTCTGCCATCATTCGATCGACACGGCCTCCCTTGGCGATAACGTCTCCGTGCCCTCGATGAGTACTGGTGATCAAGTCGTCGGGCTCGAGAGCCGCACAGACGCCAACAGAAACGGCCTCCTGGCCAATCGCCGGGTGTAGTGCTCCAGGCAAACGGCCCGACCGGTACATCCGGACCATTTGCTCCTCAAAACGTCGGATCAACAACATCCGGCGTAGCATTTGCGGAAGCAGTACGCCTTCTAGCCCCGCAGGCGCCGTTGCCATATGTCCAACTCCCCCACTCCACCCTCCGCGGCGAACGGCATGTCACAGATCGAGTGAGGCCTTTTCGAACCGGGTTAAGGTCTCGCCGCCGGATTCGGTGATTAGTACCATATCTTCGACCCCTATCACATATTGGCCGTCGACGACAACTCGAGGTTCGATCGCGAGGACCATGTTGGCGGCCAAGGGAGTTTCCTCGCGAACGAGATCCGGCCTCTCGTGGGCATCCAGACCAATGCCGTGCCCCAGAAACCCGTCCCAGAGTTCAAACCCCAACCGATGGGCCGTTGTCTGTGCCAAGTTGACAAGTTCGACCGCTGGGACGCCGGGTCGCGCGGCTCGCACCACTTCGTCCAACATCAGCAGTGTCGCGTCGTACGCGCGTTTCTGCAGCACCGACGCTTTGCCCACCACTTTCGTTCTTGAAGTGTCAACATCGTACCCTGCGTATCGCGTACAGATATCCCAGTGGATCAGATCTCCTCGGTGAACAACTTTCGACCCGTTGGGAAGGCAGAGCAACGAGCCGCGGACCGACAGCCCCGAAGAGACGAGGCTGGGCGAGTTCGTGCATGAGTCCTCATAGACCGGATCCAGGCTCCGCATGGCATACTCGGCCTCTCGAATCAACTGGAGTTCCGTAATCTTCTCTGCCTGCTCGCGCAAGCGCTCGACGATCACCCGATGTCCGACGTCGCCTACCTCTGCCGCCCCCCTGAGCGCCTGCACCTCGAAACGAGTCTTGGTCATCCGAGCCTCTTCCACGACCGTCGAACGGACCCACTCGACGCCCGGCAACGCCTCCCTAAGGCCCGCGAACAGAGGAGCGGGAAACCGATCCCACGTCTCGATCCCAACCATTCTGACGTTCCCAGTTTTGCGGAGCACGGTGGCCAACTGCTGAGCGGACAACGCAGTATCGCGTTGCGAAGCGATCCCCCCGGCGACGAGTTGCTCCACGCACACTTCGCGCCCGATCATCAATCCAGGATCCAGAAGCAACACGACCCCGCCAGTCGGCGGCACAACGGCCGCAGCGCCATCGTAGATGTACGTGTCCCTCCCGCTGAAGCTAATCCAGCCCGCGCGATCCGGGAAGTAGTCGGTAAGATACCGTAGGCTTCCGTAGAGCTTGTTATTGCCGTAGACAATGAGGGCGTCGTAGCCGCGGCGCCTCATCTGCTCCTGCGCCCTGCCCACGCGCTCCTTGATATCCACGCGCAGCCGTTCAACGATATCATCCATCGCCCTTCGCCCCCAAGACTACACGCGCTCTGCCTAGCAGTCACGGGACCCCGGCACGTCTCCCTCGTCGCAAGACCAACACCTGGGCGCGACCAAACGGTGCGTCGCGCCCAGGTGCTCCGGTGCGCTATTTAGCCGTCAAGCAGTTCATCCTCGAACGGATATAGCGAAAACACCTGCACACCGTCATCTGTCACCACAAAATTCTCTTCCAGCCGGGCCGCTTCGCGGCCGTCGGGCGTTTCAGCATACGTCTCCACGGCGATGTACATGTCCTTTTGGTACGTAGCGGGATACTCTTCCGAGTACGCCATCGTCACAAAGGGAGGCTCGTGGTTCGTGATCCCGAGCCCGTGCGCGAACTGAAGGAGACTGACCGAACCGTAGGCATCGTCTGTGTACCCAAGGCCCATATCCTTCCACATCCGAGCGATCTGCGCGGTCGTGACGCCGGGGCGGATTGCGTTAATCGCCGCGTAGATGGTATCGTACGTCTTCCGGTACGCTTCTTTCTGCCCTCTGTTGGGCTTCCCACATACGAAATTGCGATAGTAGCAGGTGTTGTACCCCCCGTACTGGTAGCAGATGTCGATCAGGATCATATCTCCGTAGCGAATGATTTTGTCGGTCGATCCGCTCCGCCAGAACGGGTTCGTGCGCCCACCGCTGGCCATAGTCACCTGCTCAATTCGCTCCGCTCCGAGCGAATACAGTGTCTTCGTGATGATGCCTTTGAGCTCCACTTCCTTGAGGCCAGGGTGGATGGCTTGCTTCACCTCGTGAAACGCGGCATCCTGAATGGCGCAGGCCTGCTTCAGAAGCTCCAACTCCTCTGGAAACTTCAGCAGGGCTGCATCCCAGAGCGCGGTCGTCCCATCCGCCAGGTGGATGCCAGCATCGACCAGTGCCTGGTAACCGTCAAAATCCACCGAGTCGATGCCCACCTTTTCTTCGGCGACCCCGTGCTTCTTGAGCACGGCCTTGATTTCCGCGGCGAACTTCTTGGCCATCATCGTTTTCTCTGCACCCGACCCGCGCCAGATAATGGCGGGACGCCAGTCCGAGACCCACGGGGCGCCAGACCGCTGGCAAATGAGATCCACGCCGGGCACTTCGAAGATGACCGGGTCGCCGTCGGCAGGCAGCAGGCAGTACCGGAATGCCTTGTCGAACGTCTGCCACATCCCGCCGTACGTTCCCGTCACGTAGCGGATGCCGTAGTGCTGGAAGTACAGTAGCGCACCAAGCCCCCTCGCCTTCATGGTCTGCCGAATGCGGTCGAGGCGCTTCTTGCGCAGTCCGTCAAAATCGATCCGCATCTCCCAGTCAACACCCGTTTGTCCGTAGATCCGCTTAGGATCGTACATCCTTGCCCCACGGAGTGACTCGGGAGTTGTGATTGCTGGCATGCAACACCCCCTAATCGTCTTGCGTTCCCTGTTGGGTGACGGAGGCTTGGTGCGCCCCGCCACAAGTGATCGCCGGTGCAGCGCCGTACACTACTTGATTGCCAGGATGGCTGCGCCGATCTTCTTGGCCGTCACGGTGTCCACCGAAATCACCGGCGGTGCGATGTGATACACGGGTGGCTTGACGCCCTTCATACTATTGAGGGCCCACACGACGAAGAGCCGCCCCATCTCTTCTGGAAATTGCACGATGTCGGCGGCCATATTTCCACGATACACTTCCTGGATCGCCTCGGCCGCGCCGTTATAGCCAACCAGTTTGATCCGCCCGAGTTTGCCACGCGCCTTGATCGCCTGCATGGCGCCCAGCGCCATCTCGTCGTTCATGGCCATGACAGCGTCGAGATCGGGGTTCCCGACAAGAATATCTCCCATCACCTTCAGGCCCTTGTCGCGGACCCAGTCGGCGGGGACGGACGCCACGACCTTGATACCCGGCGCCTTGTCGATGACTTCGTGCAAACCCTTCAGACGATCATTGTTGGTGGTCCCCCCGGGAGCGCCCTCAATGATCGCGAGCTTCCCCTTGCCGCCCATCGCCTGTACGATCCAGGTCCCTGCGAGGCGTCCACCCTCCACGTTGTCGGTCGAGATAAAGGCAACGGTCTGACCTGCCGCGGTGCCCTCGTCGATCATGATGACAGGGATCTTGGCCGCGTTTGCCTTTTGGATGGCCGGAACGATACCGTTGCGGTCCCACGCCGACACTCCGAGAACGTCCGGCTTCGTTTGGAGGCTGTCCTCCACCTTCTTGAGTTGGTCTTCGATGCTCGACGATCCGAGCACGGTCACCTGAACGTTGCCGACCCTGTTCGCCTCAGCCTGAGCGCCATCCCGAACGCTGGCAAAGAATGGATTGTCGAGCCGGCCTAACACCATTGTCAACCTCACCGCTTTGGCCTGGGACTGCGCCGGCGGAACGCCGCCAGTCACGAGCAGCCCAACCACGACGGTCAGCACTACACTCAGCGTGAGTAGCTTGCGCCCTGTCACCGTGGCCACCTCCTTCATGTAATGGTTGTGACTGTGTGCAGGATCAGGACCCACGCCGCGACTCGATGCCCACCTCCTTCTCGGGGTCACGTGTACGGCGCGCCCCACGGAGCGCTGACCCGCAGACGCCCGCGAGGTTCCCAAGACAGGCCCCCACCGCCATCCTCCTGCTCCCTTCGCACGCTAACGGCTTCCGCCCGTCGCGCGCTTGCCAAGCTGGTCGATGAGCACGGCCGCGAGGATGATCGCACCGATGGCGACTTGCTGCCAGAACGCCGACACCGCCAGCAGGTCGAGCCCGTCAGTGATCGTGCCGATCAGTAGCACGCCGATAAGGGAGCCGGTGATGCTCCCAATCCCGCCCATGAGCGACGTTCCACCGATGACGACCGCCGCGATTGCCATCAAGAGGTCAGCCGAGCCGATAGTGCCTTGTCCCGAGTTGAGGCGCGAAGTCAAGATGAGTCCTCCGGAGGCAGCGAGAACGCCGCTGAGGGCTAGCACGGCAATCTTGACACGCTCGACGTTCACGCCAGCCAACCGCGCCGCCTCGGCGCCGCCACCCACGGCGTACACGTCGAGGCCGAACCGCGTGTATTTGAGGACAAAGTGGCACGCGGCCGCGATCACGAGCGCGATCAGGACTGGAACCGGGATGGGCCCGATGAACCCCTGTCCCATGAACTGAAAGGCCGCCGGGAGACCGTAGACTGACGTCCCACCCGTCATGATCAGCGCAGCACCACTTGCAATACTGAGCATCGCGAGGGTGGAAATGAACGAGGGAATCCGGACACGTGTGGTAGCTACCCCGCTGATGACTCCAGAAACGAGACCCGCCACCAATCCCATCGCGACGGCGAGCGTCACCGGCATGTGGATCTTCACAATGAGCACAGCCGCGAGGGCGCCAGCAAGGGCTTCCATGGAGCCGAGCGAGAGATCAATCTCAGCGGTAATGATCACAAACGTCTCACCGATCGTCAGGAGCGCAAGGTTCGAGGATTGGAGAAGGATATTGAGGACGTTGCTCGTGGTCAGAAAATACGGCGACATGAACGCAAGCACAACCCATATCAGCGCAACCACAAGCACTGTCCCCCCACGTCGCACCCAGCCCAGCAGCGGACTGGCGCGAGCCCGACGGGTGTTCGGTGCTCCGGAAGAGACCAAAGATGAGACGGGCCCTCGCTGCATCATGCCTCCACCTCGGTGGCAGCGTAGCGCAGGAGCACTTCCTTGTTTGCGGCTGCGTGCGGCAGTGCGGCGACAATTCTCCCCTCTCGCATCACCAGAATGCGCGTGCTGATCGCAAGGATCTCTTCCACTTCAGAAGAGATCATGATGATCCCGGCGCCCCCCGCTGCGAGTTGCCCCATCAGCCGATAGATCTCCGCCTTGGCGCCCACGTCGATCCCGCGCGTGGGTTCGTCGAAAATGAAGACGCGCGCCTTCGTGGCGAGCCATTTCGCCACCACGACCTTCTGCTGGTTCCCGCCGCTGAGCGAACGCGCGGGGTGCATGACCGAGGGCGCCTTGATCGCAAGAGACCGAACAAATCCTGATGCCACCTTGGTCGCCCGACGATAATCGACTGTCCCAAGGCGGCCGAGGTATTGCCGGTTTGTCTCACGCGAATGTACCGGGGGCAGTACAATATTCTCGCGAATCGCGAATTCAAGAATCAGACCCTGGCGTCTCCGATCTTCCGTCAGGAGCGCTAGACCGGTGTTGATCGCGTCCTGGGGGGAGGCGATCACCACGCTCCTTCCGTCGAGCACGATTTCTCCCGAATCCGCGGGATCGGCTCCAAAGAGTGCGCGGGCCAAACTCGTGCGGCCCGACCCTACCAAGCCAGCGATCCCCACGATCTCACCACTGCGCACATCAAAGCTGATGTCGTGGAGAATCCCCCGCCGGTTGAGATGTTTGACGTTGAGGACGGTGTCGCCCAGTGTCGTTGCCGCCCTTGGGTAACGCTCAGCCAGGCTCCTGCCGACCATCATCGATATCAGGCGATCGATGTTCGCCTCCGATATCGGGAGCGTGGCAATCCGATGTCCGTCGCGAAGCACGGTGACCCGGTCGGCGATGCGAAAGATTTCCTCCAACTTGTGTGTGATGTAGATGATGCTGACCCCTCGGGCCTTGAGCCGCCGCACCCGATGGAAGAGTTCGTCGACCTCGCTGGCGCTTAAGGCCGAGGTCGGCTCATCCATGATCAGAATCCGCGCATCACGCGAGAGCGCTTTCGCAATGGCGATGAGTTGCGCCTGAGAGATGCCGAGGTCGGCGACCAGCGTGTCCGGATCCACATCCACTCCCAGATCGTCCAAATTGGCTCGGGCGTCTTGACGGGCTTTGGTCCATCGGACGACACCGAACCGTTGTCCCCATATCCCCGAAACCACGGGGGCGCGCCCCAAGGCCAGGTTCTGGGCGACGGTGAGAGTTGGGATGAGGTCCAACTCTTGGTGAATGACGCTAATACCATGCTGGAAGGCCTCGGCAGGTGTCCTCAACGACATGTCACGGCCATCGATGCGAAGACTTCCAGCGTCGGGTTGATAGACGCCCGTGAAAATCTTTACCAGCGTCGACTTCCCCGCGCCGTTCTCACCCAAAAGCGCGTGCACCTCACCGTGCAGAAGGTCGAAGTCGACGGAATCCAGTGCCCGGACACCGGGGAAGCCCTTGCAGATGCCACTGGCGCTTAGGCTCGTGTTCTCGCTCGGGCCGTCCATCTTGCTAACCGCTACCGGCTAAGAGTTGCCCCCCATGACTCCCTTGAACTCACCGACGCTTGCACGGTCATGCCTGCTTGGCCAAGACCATGCAGGCGCTGCGAAAGCTTGTCGGCCAATACCAAAATCTCGGTGCTTAGCCCTAGGATCTTCTCCAACGGCAGACGCACTGATGGTCCGGCAATGCTGATCGCGGCCTCCGCAGTGCCGTCTGTACCGATGATGGGGGCCGCCAATCCGCGGGACCCCTCAATGAACTCCTCGTTATCGATCGCATAGCCGTCGCTTCTAACGAGAGCGATGGCTCGTCGCAACTCTACCGCAGTCGTAATGGTTTGGGGCGTGAACTGCAGCAACGACTGAGAAGCTAGGACCTGCTCCAACAAGGTCGGAGGGCCGAACGCGAGGAGGGCCTTCCCCATCGCGGTGCAATGAAGCGGTGCGCGGGTGCCGACCTGCTCGCTGATCCGCAACATTTGGCTACTCTCCACCACGTCCAGGTACAGGAGTTCGCCTTGGTTCGCGATCGCCAGCTTGGTCGTCTCACCGGTGAACTTGGCGAGTTCTTCAAGGTATGGCCGCGCGATTGACGCGAAGCCGCGTTGCCTGGCGACGATGGTCCCCAACTCAAACAGCCTGTATCCGAGATGGTAGACATGTGTTTTGGGGTCTTGCTCTACAAACCCGAGCTGCCGAAGCGTTTCGAGGACGCGGTGGGTACGGCTTGGCGTGAGTCCTAGGGCGGCGGACAGCGCCCTTACCCCGCCATTCCCGACGCGTCCGAGGTGAAGCAGGACGCCGACTCCGGCTTCAAGGCTCCTGATTGGGTACCGTGCGGAAGTATTCTGCATACCAGAACAATATTCTGTTTTTTTCAGAGAAACAATCAGTCCAGGACCCTATTTTGGGGAGATCCAGCGCGTACAGAACTCGACTACAGGACGAAATAGCGCGTTGCGAGCTTATCCCAGCTGATCAGACCGTTCCGTGTTCGTGAACGGTCAACGCCGAAGATAGTCGTCAGTCTTCTGGATCCAATCGCGCCGAGGGGGACTGAAGAAATCCATCTCGACCGTCTCCTCCAACATTTCGGCCCCATGGGGTGTCCCGCCGGGTATCAGGAGTACCTCGCCCGGATGGAGTATGCGGTCGCCGTCCGGGAAGGTAAACCGCATCAGGCCCGAGATACAGTAGGTGAGTTGCTCGTTCTCGTGCTCGTGGACGGGGACCACAGTCCCCCGCTTGAACTCCAAATACCCTACCATGACCCGGTCTCCCCACAGCAAGCGTCGTACCATCCCGGGGTTCACCACTTCAGGTTCAAGATCCGTCAACCGGCGGTGTACTGGTGGCTTGACCATGGGGCCTCCCATCGCCGCGAGATCCTCGCACAGTTCTGTGCGGACACCTGACACCCTTTCTATGATCTGACAGCCGCCCCCTTCGTTTCCGATGCCGCAAGGGCGCTCAATGCAAGGCATGAGCAACACGCATTGAATTCCCAACGCGTCGCGGAGCGCCCTCCTCGGACGCACTCGGCCCTAGCCCCTAGATGAACTGAGCGTGGAGTCGACATAGAGAGCATGATCGCCGCTGATTCCGACGCTACAAGCAGCGCTTCACGCGACCGCAACGTCATGCATGAGCCGGTTGTTGTCGCCTCGTCAGACATGGACCGTGTATGATATGCCCTTCTGCTCGACCTCGCACGTGCCAGTTCCACGCACGGATAGCTCAGCAGTCGTCAATCTTCTTGCTGCAGGCGAGCAATGCTCAACCGAATCGTGTTAATCGGCCGGCTGACCCGTAATCCGGAACTCCGCTACAAGCCTCAAGGCTACCTTGTGACCAGCTTCGCGCTCGCCTTGGACTGGCCGTTCAAGAACAGGATGACACGAAGCAGACCGATTTCATCGATATCGTGGCGTGGGCGAAAGATCAGCGCTCATCAGACACACGGCAGGCTGGAGCACCGGCCTCAGCTATGGACGCGGAAGGTTTCGATTCGATGGCATTGCCATGTCGCTCACCCCACGTGTGTGCAGTGAGCAAATCTTACCAGTCTACTTACCCGAAGCTGCACCCGCGTAGGCGTTAGGAATCACCTAACACGGCCCGACCCAGACACTTATCCCCAGGATAAGCGAGGTGTGTTCGGAGCAACGAAGCAATGGCTTGCTACCACGTAGGGCATGCGTACAAGACGCGGGGCAACACGGACGGAGCGTTACGCGAATTAGATCGTACCCGCGCGGCGGCTCGAGAGATCGGTAACGTGATGCTGGAGGCCCAAGTTTTGGTTGCTGACAACGCCACCGGGTGCCGCGCGACCACGCCTCGCCTTCCGCAGCCCCCGCCACGATCCATCGCGGGTCACAGAGTGGCCGGCGGCCCCCTGACGTGGAAACAGGACACGTGTCACGGTACTACCGGTCCAACGAGGAAGATTCCATGCGACGTAGCCCATATTGTAGACTGTGAGCGCTGCCAGCCCGAGCAGCAACGACGATGGTCAGGTACCGCAGAGCCCTCGATCTTTCAACGACTTCCACGTGAGCAGCCGCTTGAACATGCTCCCTCCCCGCGTACCATATTGGCCTCCTCGCCGACCGGGTTGTGTCAGCGCTTCACTCAGAGACCATTGTACCCCAACCGTCGCTCCGGCCGCAGTGGCCAGGACCGAGGAACGCCAGAAGCGGGGACTCCGGCATGACATCGAAGAGGGAGATTGTTCAACACCGTGCTCGGAGAGGGCCGAAGAACGCGCAACATCACCGAGGCAGACAGGAGGAATCACCATGGGACGCGCAAGGGTGCGAGACCTAGGCATCACAATCGGGCATCTGCCCACCGGGGCGCTCAACGCCATCACAGACGTGCCGGGCGTGCTGGTCGGCCACCGGACGCTGATCGCGGACGCGCCGCACGTCACGCGCACCGGCATCACGATGATCGTACCGCGGGGCGGAGCGATTTGGACCAACTACGCGTTCGCTGGCGTATATTCGTTCAATGGCAACGGCGAAATGACGGGGCTGCCGTGGCTGGACGAGTCGGGACAACTTGGGTCGCCGATCGGGATCACAAACACCTACGCCGTCGGCATCGTGCGCGACGCGCTCATCGCCTACGCCGTAGGACACGGATACACCCACCGGTTCCATCTGCCGGTCGTCTCCGAAACGTTCGATGGATTCCTCAACGACATCGACGCCTTTCCCGTCACCCGCGAGCACGTCTACGAGGCTGTAGCCGCCGCAGCCGGGGGCCCGGTGCCGGAGGGCAACGTCGGCGGCGGAACCGGCATGCGATGCCATGGGTTCAAGGGAGGCATCGGCACGGCCTCTCGTGTCGTGGAGGTCCTGGAACGTCGCTACGCCGTGGGCGTGCTGGTGCAAGCCAACTACGGCCGGACGTCGCATCTCAGGATTGACGGCGCGCCGGTGGGGCGCGAGATCGAGCAGGCTCACGGCGGGCCCGAGCCCAAGGGGTCGATCGTCGTGATCATCGGCACGGACGCGCCGTTGATCCCGACGCAGTGCACGCGACTGGCTCGGCGTGCGACCGTCGGTCTCGCTCGAGTTGGAGGGCTTGGGTTCAACTCGAGTGGCGACCTGTTTCTCGCGTTTGCAACCGGCAATGATCTGCCCGCACCGGCGACCGGTCCTTACACCCTCACGATGATCCCGCACGAGCACATCGACCCGTTCTTCGAGGCGGTGGCCGAGGCCACCGAGGAGTCGATCCTCAACGCTCTCACCGCAGCGGAGACAATGACCGGCCTCCAGGGTACCGTGGAAGCCCTACCGCTGGACGACGTGCGCCGGATCGTCAACCAGTACCGGCCGGCGACGAACAGGTCTTAAGTCGGAGCATTACAATGTCACTTACCAGCTTCTACCAACGCCGCGCTCTCACCACCCATGCCCATCCCTAGCCAGCCATAGACGGTGGCAAACGCGCTTACGGTACCCTGAGAGCTACTGTGCCGCACCCAACTGATGAAGCCCTGGCTCCGAGACTCATGGATGTGCCAGTTCAGCTTCGGCGCCGCCTCCCGGCGGGCAGATCGCTGAGGCGGCTCCCTCCAAATTCCCCTTCGCGCCGAGTATCTTGATCGGGAGTCCATGATATCCATCCCTGCTCTCGCCAAAGCACGTCATCCTGGCATGATGGGCCGCGGGAGAGGAGGACTACGTCGATAGCAAGCACACGACCGTACCTAACCAGACCGGGGGTCTCTCCGATCCATGCGGTAACGCCGCAAGACCTATGAACAAGTAAGCCGCGATCCACAGCACTGCGGTCCTATCGCGCCGAGCTCGAGAGCGGATCCGCGCCGGCGTCCGGCGCGTGCGCCGCCTGCAAGATCAGCCAGAGGAAATGGCCCATCTGGCGCAGCGTGACCGCCGGGCGGGCGCGTTTGAGACTCACCACGATCAGATCGTCCGAGGGCACCACCAGGGCAAACTGCCCCAGAGCGCCCCAGGCGAAGAATCCGCCGTCCGGCAGACCCACGACCGGCGCGCCGCGATGCGGCAGGCCGGTCCACCACAGGTAGCCGTATCCGAGGCCCGAGCCAGCGAGGGAGTGCGCGGTTGTGCTCGCGTCGACCCACGCGGCGGGGACGATCTGGCGCCCGCCCCACCGTCCGCGGCGGAGATACAGGAGCGCGAATCGCGCGAGATCGCGCGCGGCCATCCGGAACGGGTACGCAGGATAGCGCGACGCCGTGCCCGTCACGTAGCCTCCGTCGGCGGGCCGATACGCCTCCATGCCGATAGGCGCGGCGATCGCCTCCGCAAACGCTGTGAAAACCGATCTGCCGGCGGCGCGTTCGTAGACGGTCCCGAGGACATTGAAGTCCCAGTTGTTGTAGTACCAGAACGTGCCAGGCGCGTGGCTGCCGCGCGGGGGTCGTGCAGCGGCCATTCCCGCCGTCTCGTACAGCGCCGGGTGGTAGACGCCCGAACGGGCCTCCAGCAGATCGAGGACCGTGGCCGTTCGCTCCTCGGGAGTCAGCGGCGGCGGCGTGTCGTCGATGCCGAGGTCGGCCAAAGTCTCGCGCAGATCGATGCGCCGCCGGGCGATGGCGATGCCGAGCAGCGCGTTCAAGAGGCTCTTGCGGATTGAGTGCAGTTCGAGTTTCTCGGAGACGGCGCCCCAGGAGACCACGATCACCCCGTGCTGAGCCGCAATCGCGGCAGTCATCCCGATCCGGGACGCCCACGCCGTCGCCTCATCCACACGCGCGGTCGACCATCCGAAATCGGCGGGCGACGCTCGGTCCCAATGCGCACCGGGATACCGATCGGCCGCCGTTTGGCTGGCGGCGGACAGGACGTGACCGTTCGCGGTCGCCACAAGCACGGCGACCGCGAGGAGCCCTCCGGCAAGGCGCACAAGGCGGCCACGGGCCGGCCGGCCGACCGTGCGACGGCGTTGCGTCATGCTGAGGGCGGTGCCAAGCGCCCGCCGCGCTCTACGTCGGACAGCGGATCAGCCGGCATCACCGCCCCGCGAGTTCTCCTAGATGCCCGGTCGTGAGACGACCGGGCGGTACCGGATCGCATCGGCCTTCCGGCGCGCTCATTCCAGCTCCCAGCAAGAATAGACCATGTCGTCCAGCGTGCCCACGGCGCTGCGCACATACCGCGGGACGACGCTGATGTGCACATATCCCGGATCCGCGTAGTTCGGATTTCCGTTCTAACGCCTGTGCTCCTTCTGTTCCGAAGGCATCGCGTATGTCATCCAGATGTATGGATCGGAGTCAGCCCTGTACAAAGACCAAAGATAGGAGTCTGGCTTCACCGCGTCCCCGCCAGGCCCGGGCAACGCTCCGTGCACGATCAAGACGGACTCGACACCGAGCACTAAGAGGAGCGCGATCATAAGTAGCAAGGGTGCGTGTCCCCCGAGAACGGTTCCCATACAAGCTCCTTCGGTTCGCGCTGTCGCATCAAATCGTAGCAGACCGGCGTCAACGCGGACCAAGAGTGGGCAAAATCAGGGCGCCGAACGGTGACGCCAAGTCCGTCCTTACTTCCGCCCGCTGAGGCTGATGTGCAGCACCCCGGCTGGCCTTGAGTGCTTTCTTTGACATAAACATCTCTACATCTTAGCATTTATAGTTTCATTCGTACACAATATCTTGGAAAGTGGGGGGCAAGCTTCACGGCAGCCTCCACATGGTACGCAAGGTCTGCGTACGCATCGCGCGTGTGCATCGACGATGCATGGGGTGCTCGGTCGCAAACGATAACCGCTGTCATACGCGTCTGGGCGGGCAAAAGAAGCGCTGCCGAGTTGGCACCGACGCCGATAATGCAACATTGTACAAATGCCACCGCCACGAATATAACTACCCGTTTGTAGTACTACTACTACATTTCTGTTATAATTGCCGTATGAACGATCGGCTTTTTGGCTCCGCGAGCCGGACAGATGCCCTGGTTACCATAGGGCGCCTCGGGCGCACGTATATCTCCGAAATAGCCCGAATTCTCAGCCGCCGGTCCATTGAAGTCCAACGGGCCGTGGCTTCGCTTGAGCAAGCCGGAGTTGTCGTTAGCAATCGCGTGGGTAACACACGGATTGTAGAGTTGAGTCCTACCTTCCCGGCCAAGGATGAATTGTATGCTCTGTTGCTTCGCATTAGCGAGATGCCCACCTACGCAGACCGTTGGTCGAAAATCCGCCGTCGTCCACGTGCCATGGGTAAGTCATTATGAGATTTGCCACGATGTCCCTGATCGAAGTGGCTGCGGCCGTAGCGACGCATCTGAAAACTCATGGCATAGAGGTTGTGGTTGTCGGCGGTAGTGCAATCACGGCGCACGCCCCCAACGTCTATACGTCGATGGATATTGACTTTGCTGTCACGTCGGGCCTCGATCGCCGCAGGATCAACCTCGCGCTGGCAGAGCTTGGTTTTCGCCGGCGTGGACGGACCTTTCTTCACCCTGATATTGCCTACTCCTTGGACTTCGTCGCGGACAGGCCATACATCGAGCAACAACCAGTGTACGATTTTGCCGAGATTCCGACTCCCGTTGGCAACGTTCGTGTCCTGCACCTCGAAGACGCCATCGCCGATCGCGTCGCTGCATTCTTGCACTGGAGTGATTCTGAATCGCTAAATGTAGCGGAGCGTGCTGCCGCCGACGCACGAGATCGTCTCACGTGGGAACGCATTGACGCCGCATTGCAAAGGCTAGACACAAGCCTACCCGGGACCGCCCTACGAATGACCTTAGCACGCGAACGACTGCATCGTGCTGTTACGGGAGACTAGAGACTCGACAGCGGTGGCTTCTGCCCGCCCGGTAACCGGCGGAAATCCCCAACGTGCGTTTTGAGACAAATGGGCCATGACAGCGAGGCCTTCGCGTTCGACACGTGCGGCCACCTGATGGATCGGATTCCGGTGCACCCGGTAGAATGGATCGACGACCTCGTGTTCCCCGAGGGGACTGCACTCATTCTGCACTTGTCCGGCGCTCCGTCAGGCACAACGGGGGGTCACGGCATGCACTCGGCCGACGAGCGGAAACCCAATACTGGCGCGGGTTCTAGCGATTCTGTGCCGTCTGGTGCAGTGAGGTGCGTGGTGGGCGGTGCAGGCCTTGAACCTGCGGCCTCATCCGTGTGAAGGATGCGCTCTACCCCTGAGCTAACCGCCCGCCTAAATCACTGCAGGTAGACTATATTATGTCAAGCACGGAGGCTGCTGTCAAAGATCACGAAACGATTGACCCGGTACGAGTCAGAGCCTCGCAACCGCGCAGTTGTGATCTTGCAGGTCCTCACCGCTGCCTTTGTCGGCCTTCGCAGGGTCGGCCCGATCGTCGAGGACAAAGAACCCGGCGCGGCTGTCGGAAAACGTCCCCCCCACGACGACAAGAGTCTGATCCGCCATATCGGCCTTTGCAATGGGCCAGCCTTCGGCTAACAGCTTGAACGGATTTGCCTGACCGAGTTGCTCGCCCTCCACACTCATCGCGATGTAGCGATGGCCCCCGAGAGGCACCGGGAACGGCGCCCATTTGTCCCGGATAGTCCCCCCGTTCTTCCGCAGCGCGTCGCGAACATCCGCACGGACGCAGTCAATATGAATGTGCAGCTGGTCCTGAGTACGTCCGGACACGGAGTTCACCGCCAAGGAGATATCGTCTCTCGGCATCGTCCGATGCAACACGTTGTCTATGTACGAGCGGGCCTCCCACGCAAACGCAAAGTAGTTCGGCGCGTCCGGGGCGAGGAGCAATGGGCTCTCGATACCGGTAATGCGTGCAGTGGGGATGAGGAGAAACTGCGTGGCGCCAACGAGGTCCTTCAACACGGCATAGCCGGCCTGTTCTCCGCCTCGCAGGTCCACTGCGGCGCAAGGATCCGGTTTGCCGTTTTGCAGTTCGTTCGGGACACACTTGCCGTGCACGATGTTCCAGAGTACGTTCGGATCCGCATAACCGGTGGCGGTGCCGATCAACGCGAGCACCGCGAACATCAACAACGCCGTGCCGGTCCGAGCCGCCAATCTCGGAGATGTAGCCGGTGCCGCCATCATGCGCGTCCTCCTCTTGAGCCAGGGGCAGACCGCTTGCCGAGAAGAGTTTGGCCCTCGACCCGACTCGCTCCTGTGCAAGAGACAACACTGCCGTGAAACGGTGCCCGCCTCGGCCGCTCCTACGCTTTGAAACCTCCAGCGGCGTGACGAACGTCTCCCGAATCCAGACGTTCGGTCCCGGCGGCCAGGACGGCGCGAACCACCTGGCCGACATTGTTTGGCGAACCAACTCTCGCAGCCCAAATGGATCGTCTCGCGACGCCGGACCGGCGCAACACACGCCGCCCACCGGTGCACCAGGGGGCCAATCGGACGTTCTCGGTCTCGCTCCCGGGCGGCAGAGCGCCCACCGTCCTGGGCCGGAGCCCGCCTCGGCCGGGGTCTACGCGACCCACAACGACCCATCCCGGGTGGGGCCGCGCGGGCGCTCGGCGCGCCGACTTCGCCCGGATGTCAAGGAGACGGGGCTCTCCTTCAGCGGGGCCTCGATCATCCGTAGGATCCTTAGCCCCTTGAGGCATCCGTTGGTATAATCAACCGTGTCGGCGAGAAAGGCATCCAGGCCAACCGGGTCGCGACGCACAGCCTGAGGATTCTCGATCAGGCCGCCCGGTCGACGTCAACTCTTGCCTGCAGGCCACTATAGAAGAAGGATGGGACGGAATGCGGCCGATCGGCATCGCTGTGCTCTTCGGGTGCATGCTCCTGATAGGGTCGGGACAATCCTCGCTGCGGGCCCAGGCGCCTCCCTCCGCAGGTGTATTTCAAGTGTTCGTCCTGAAGGACAGCATGCAGGGGACCCAACCTGCGTTCTATTCCGTGACCCAGGGCACAGCGTTCTTCATATCGTCCGACGGCACGGCGCTCACGACCAGCCATGTTGTCTACCCGGTGCGCACCGAGCCCGTTACGTACCAGCTGCTTGCGCTGGTGGACGGTGAATTCTACGGGGCCACCCTGGTGTGCGCAAGCACGCTTCCCCAGGATCCGATGCAGGTGCACCCGCATGGAGTCGAACCGAGCCGTGACGTCGCGGAGATACGATTGACGCCCCCACAGTTCCCCTTCTCTCAATTCGAATGGAATGGCACGCGGTTTGCCGCAGCTCACGTGGGGCCGCTTCCCCGCTTTTCGGCGCTCAAGCTCGGCGCGAATCCCACCGTCGGCGACGCTGTGCGCGTGTTCGGATACGGACACCTCAACACCACGATTCCGTACGCGTGGTCTGCAGACGGGGTCGTAAGCAGGCTCATCTCTGCGTCGGACGGCACGCCGCTTTTGGCCATCAAGTTTGGGCGAGGAGTCGAGCCCGGCGACAGTGGAGCTCCGGTATTGAACTCGATCGACGAAGCCGTCGGGATCCTCTCGTGGACGGACCCGTCCGACAACACGATCGGATACGGAATCAGCCGCGTCGCGTTGAGTCCCGCGTGTCGGTGACTCGAGAGTCCTGAAAGGCCGCCTCCGGTCGGCAGGACGACCTGTGTGAGCGCTTCGCCCAAATCGCGCATAGCGCCCAGGCGCCCACCGCTTCTTACTTCGATCGTGCATGCATCGATGGGAAGTGCGTTTTCCGTGTAGATGCGCGGGAGCGACTGCGGGGCGCGCACGGCTGAGAGCTCGGCCGCTTGCACGACGCTCCGGGCCTCCGATCCTTCCCGGAGAACCGGACGCAGCTCCCCGACATCGGGCGGGATCAACGCGAGCGCCGGCAGCCGTCGCCGCGACGATCTGGCGCGGGGCATTGTTAGGAGCGCCGAGCTCCGACGGCGGTGCGGCTCCGCACCGCAACGCGGGACGCACGGCGAGCGACTAATAAGACCTGACGAAGGTGTCGAACCCTGCCGCCTTGAGCGTGGCAGCAAGCTGATCCGCGGCAACGCGGTCCAGATCTTGCCCGACGTGTACTCGGTACAGATTGTCCTTGGTCACCATCGCATCGAACCCATCCTGGCGCAGCTGCCCGACAAGGAGATCGGCGTCCGCCCGGTCTCGAAGCGCCCCAACCTGCACGGTGTAGCGTAGCGACCGCACGACAGCCTGGGAGCCCACCAGTGTTGGAGGCGATACGAGCACAAGGGGAGTATGCCTCGGACGGTGCGTCTCAGAAGTCGTGGCCGTGGGCTGAGTTACCTCCTTGGTCGCGCCGGTGTCAGGCGGCGCGACCACGGTCCGTATCGGTGTGGCGGTGGAGGGCGCCGGCGTGGCGGATGATGACACCTGTGAGGTGCGAGGCGACGCCGGCGCAGTGCCCGATGGCGCAGCGACGCGAGCCGGTCCGGACTGCGGATGAGCGGCGGGGGAATGGTTCGGGAACAGCCATGAGCGTACCGCCCACGGCTTCGATCGGTCCGAGGGCGGCGGGGCGATTGCAATGACCCCCGTAATGACGATGACCAGGGCGATGGTGACCGCAACCAAAGTCCGATCCAGCATGCCGATCAGCTTCCCGTTTGTTGACAAATGAAGACGAACCACACGGCCTTCCCGTTCGAGCAAAACACCGGCACCAAGATTAACAAGGGCGCAGTTCACCATTGAATGCGTGGTTCCTTCCTCCGGGAGGCGGGTCGGCCGGCGGGGGGAAGACACGTCCGGCACGGCCTCGGAATGAGCGCTCGCTCGTCCTCCCCTGCTACGCGCGACACTGCAGGAACGTGGGACGGCGGCCTCGCGTGCACGACTTCTTTCACAGTTCCACACCAACTCTCCATCGGTCCGTGGCGGAGTCTTCACCACTGGCGTCCAGACTGAAAGCCAACGACCGGCTCCAAAGGCCGCGCAAAGCGCCACCTCAGGCTTAGGGAAGAGGAGATTCGCGATGGTGCGCTTCCGCTACCCCGAGTGTGGTGCCGAAACAGAGGTGACTGCCAAATACGGGGACCAAGTCGTGTCGATCTATTGTCTCAGGCACATGGGCGGTGCCGACGTCCACACTCGCCCGGTCCGGATGACCCAGCTCCCGGCGGCGATGGGCGAACCGCATCGCGAACGTGCGCTCGTCCTGTCGCCCTACCGCCGGTCTGGGCGAAGGAGCGCGACTGATTTGATCGAAAGACCTAGTTGATATTGGGAAGGAGTGCTGGTGCACGCCATTCCATCCCGGGAGGGTATCTTCTTCTGGCCGTGACGTCACAGTTCTTCAAGGTGCGAGCGCAGGGTGGAAGTCTCCACCTCTGGGACATCGGTGTGGGCGGGTCGTGGGACCAGTCCGCGATCAATTTCCAGACCGAGGAAGAAGTCAACTGGTTGATTCGAGTTGGAACGGGTCCCCATTGGCGCGTAAATACCGTCAACGAACTGGAACACGTGCTCGTCGCGTCTCAGAAGGGCTCGTTGGCGATTACCCTGTATGTTCACGACAGCCTGCTCAGTGAAGTGAAGCGACGGGTCAAGAGCTGATCGTCGCGCTCAACCAGAGACGCTCCCCGATCATGCGCGTCAGATCGTTCGAGGACGAGCCCCCGGCCCCCAGGCCCCACGGTACTCGGTCGACAAAGCGTGGCCTGGAAGTGGGCGTCACATCGATCGTTCGCCCGGTCGCTCTCATCGTCGCATTCGCCGCATTCGCCGCTGCGTCCGTGTCCGGCCAGGGTGCGGAGGCGGACCAAGCCGTCACGGTCTGGCTTCAACACGCCATTCCCTACAAAGAGGCGGCATATGCGGCCGCACGGCTCGTCTTCCTGGGGAATGCGGCGATCTTGATTCCGGGCGTGGCCGGGATCGGCCTCATCCTCGTGCTCTTCGGAGACCTGCGGCGTGGCGGTGCAGCGCTGTTGCTGGCCGTAGCGATGCTCGGCCTGAGCCTGCTCGCCGGCTTGCTCCAGCACGCGATCGTGCACCCGGGCCCGCCCGAGTCGCTGAAGCTCCATTTCCGGCGGCCGACGGACATGCCGCTGGTGTCCTTCTCTTCCGTCGGTAACGCGGCGGCTGTCTTCGCAGTGCTGATCGCGGCCAGGCTCGTTTTCGAATTCATGAGAAACAGGCGCCGGGACGCTGTATCGCTGTGGCCTGTGGGCGCTGTGCTCGGCTTCGGGCTCGCGGCCGTGATGCTCAAGCACCTCATAGCTGACCTGCCCCCGACGGTCCTGGACACGATGAACGGGTACGCAACTTTCGGATATCCATCCGGCCACGTCACACGGACGACCGTGCTCGCCGGCACGGTGCTGCACCGCGTTCCCGCACTTGGCGCAGTCCTCGTGGTTGCGATGATGGGGTCGCTCGTGTACCTTGGCGACCACTGGACGTCCGAAGTAGTCGGAGGGCTCTGTCTCGGTTGGGCGTTTGTGGAAATCTCCCGCAGCTACTGGCGACAGCTCATCGGCGTGCGGAGAGTACGGACGCGCGAAACAGACACGCGGGGACTCCCTTCCCAACGACGCTAGCACCGTTCCAACGCGATACGAAAGGCGTCTCCCTGGCCCGGAACTTGGAATGGTCAGCGCTCCAACGAATTGCGCTCTCGCGGCGATTTGTGGAAATGGAACCAGCTCGCCCGAGAAACACACCGAAGCCGGGGGACCGAGCGACTGGGTTCGGCCCCCTCAGCGAAGAGCTTAGGGCGCGTTCCAGGGGCGTGTCACAATTCCGACGAACTGGGGCAAGTGGCTACAGTAGAGCCACCAGTAGTTGGAGGGGGAGGCGTGTCGTGAGAGGGCGCACGTGGATTCGCGGGGCGACCGCGGCGATCGCGGCGGCGTGTCTGTTCGCGGTGCCCGCGCTGGCGGACGTCACGATCAAAGGCGATCAGGCGGCCGCAAATGAGGCTATGGCCGCATTCAAGAAATTGTACTCGCTCCCGGGATTTCGCATGAAAGTCACCACCCCAGACCGCGGGGAGAGCATTATGGAGTTTGCCGCGGGCAACTACCACATGACCGGCCACCTGCAGAACGGCAGCATGGAGATTATCAAGGTCGGCGACACGATCGCGACAAAGATCGACATGCCCGGGGCACCCGCCGGGTGGCGGTGCCGATCAAATGCGTCCACGAACGCTCAGGTCCCTGCAGATCCGACGACGGCGACGCAGGGCACCATCGAGGTCTCGCGCGGCCCCGATACGACCATCGAGGGCACGCCCGTTCACACGATCATCTACACGAGGAGCGAAGGCGCGGGCGGCAAGGACACGATGTACGTGGGGTCCCAGACCGGCCTGCCTCGGCGGCTCGTTTCCGAGTCGGGCGGGCACTCGACAACCGTCGATTACTACGACTACGGGGCGCCGATCTCGATCACGCTTCCCCAGTGCGCGGCCCAATAGACTGGGGCTCCATCCCGCATCGCCGGCCGCGGCGCCGGGATAAGACGTGCGCCGTCCGCCTCCGAGGATCGGACGGCGACCGAAGAATGAATGGGGGAGTGCTATGAAACGGGGAGTGATTGCGTGCCTGCTTGCCGTCGCGTTGTGTGCGACCACGCAAGGCTTTGCGCAAGACACCCGCAAGGTCGTGGCGGTGGTGGACTTCGAGGACCTGGTCCACGGGTGGAGTAGCACGAGCGAGGTCGTGACCGACCGGCTCATCTCGCGCCTGCGCGACGAAGCCGGGCTTCGCGTGCTCCCACGGGAGCAGGTGGAAGCCGCCCTGCGATCCGCGAACGTGGAGTCCCAGGGCGTGCTCGACGCCGGGGACGCCCAGAAAGTAGGGCAATCTCTCGGGGCCAACTACGTAGTCATGGGGCAGATCGACCAGTTCGATTGGGAGTATCACAGCGCGTATGTCCTGCTGGCAACCGTCGTCCAGCAATCCGCGACAGTCTCGTTGAAGGGCAAGCTTCTGGACGTGACGAGTGGTCAGGTCCTCGGCCAGCCCCAGGGCAAGGGACAGCTCACCCAGACCGGGGGCACGACCTGGGTCGGCCCGTGGTGGTCTTCGATCTCGGTGGACAACTTCGATAACCAACTCATCGGCAAGGCTACGAAACAGTCCGTGGAAGACTTTGCGAAGCAGGCCGTTCCGCTAATGAAGTAGACTACGCCTTTCCCGGCGTCGCTGGGGCGATCGGCGTCGGCTCCCCGATCCGGGCGGCGACACCGGGGCGATATTGATATTCTCGCTGCCGGATACTGCACTGACGCTTGAGTTCAGCAAGGCGCTGACCGCCGAGGGAGGGCCACGGTCGCGCGGGCAGCGGACAACATGTCTGCTACAACTTCGATCAGATCATCAAGCGCCGGATGTTCGCGGAGCCCCGCCGTGCATGGGAGTGCCCGTATTACCAGGACCGGGCGGGGCTCGCGAAGGACGTGTTCCCCAGACGGACGACCCGTTGCAGGGCCATCCCGCACGTCGAGGTGAACCCGCTGCTTGCCGACGCGTGCACGATCGCCGAGCGGATGGCCCGCTTTCCTTGCGCCTGCCAAATGGAGTTCAACCGGCGATAGGCTCCCCTCGTACCGTGGCATCCGAATGCTTGGAGCGATCAGATCGCCCTTAGAGGCCGCCGGGTGGGCGGTGTGACCTGGGATGCTCCTGCAGCGCCTTCAGGTGGCGTTTGGCCTCTTCGATGTCCCGTGCCTCGATCGCGAGCAGCACGAGCTCCTGCCTTGCGGTCGTGACGTCGCGCTGCCGGCCGGCCGCCTCGAAGACACTGAGGCTCTCTTCGAGCGCGGTTCGGGCCTCGCCGGAGCGTCCCAGAAGCCGGCAGATCACCCCGCGCACGCGCAGGCTCCGTCCCGGGTCCTGCTGCGCCTCGGGAACAAGGAGGTCCAGCGCGGTCTCCGCGACCGTGCGCGCGGCGTCGGGCAGAGACCGAGCAAGCATCGACTCGGCCATCTCTCCCAGAACCTCCGCCGCGCCCGGCCAGTCGGCCACCGCGGAATTCAATGCCAGGCTCCAACGATAATGCTGCTCCGCCCCTTCCCATCTCTCGCCAAGCGCGTCGGCCTCGCCCAACGCTTGGTGGATTTCGGCAAGGCGGCGCTTGTACCCGATGACCCGGTGTACAGCCAGCGCTTTGCCGGCCTGGTCGACGGCTTCCTCGAACCGCCCGCTTCCGGCGCCTGCGACGGCGAGCTCGAGGTGACGGGCAGCGACGCGGGAGGGATCGCGAAATGGCTCGACCGCGGCAAGCGCCGCCCGGAACTCGCGCTCCGCCTCGTCGCTCCGGCCGAGCTGGACATGCGCCTCTGCCATGCCGATGTGGAGATCGGCCAGCAGCGCGGGATCGCGTGGCGTCTCCGTGGCGGCAAGCCGGAGTGCGGCCTCGAAGGCCCACATGGCCGATGATGGGTCGTGTCCGTCGAGCCGCAGCAGCCCCAAGGTCGTCTGGGCGCGGGCGAGCAGCAATCGGTCGTCGGTGTGGCTCAACACGTGAATGGCGCGATTGATGCGTTGCAACGCCTGGGAGGTGCGGCCAAGGTCGTGGTCGAGCGCGGCCAGCGCGAGTTCGACTCTGGCCTCGAGCATCTCATCGTCCTGCTGCGTCGCGAGTTCCAGCGCATGCTCGAGCGCCGACTGGGCTTCCGTGGGGACCCCAACGTGCAGGTGCGCCAACCCGATTGCGAGGAACGCCTCCCCTTCACGATCCTCGGGCACACCGTCCAGGAAGTAGGACAGCGGCCGATTGAGCCGGCGGGCGAGCACCTTCAACGTCGTCACGCGGGGAGTGCGGGTACCACGTTCCAGTTCGGAGATGTAGGACTTCGTGAATTCGTGACCGGCAAGCTGTTCCTGGGTAAGTCGCCTGGCAAGTCGAGCGGCTCGAATCTTCTCGCCGAGTGTCAAGATGGTGGCCCCCAGACAGGCTTATAGATGGCAAGGTGCCAGTATGGTTTTGCAAATGACCGACGACTCATTTACCTCATAGTTACAATGGACTCCTACGAATCGGCCTAAACATTTCGGTCATAATTGCATCGGCACTGCATCGGCTCGGGTGCCGCCAGGGCAAGACTAACCAACCAGGGAAGGAGCGTTCGATGGATCCTCGCTCCTGATGCAATCTTGGCGCCCGCAGGCTTCCGAAACAACAGACACGTGTCCCCTGGGAGCCCACTGAGTTGACCCATCGGCCCGATGCTTGATCCCCGCGCGAGCACGAGTCGCTCCAACCCTCGCGATACCATCGATCATCCGCGGGAGCTCGGGCTTGTGTGTCTTGAGAATCGCGTGCTTCCAAGAACGGCTCGGGTCCGTGCGCATCCGTAGGCGGAGTGAATTTCCCAGGTTTGCAACGTGGCTTGTCCAGACAATCCGGCGCCGGTAGGATGTCGACGGGACGACACGACACCGACGGCACCACCTCCCACGCCACGTGGCGCGACCAAGACATTCTCGGGGTGGCACATGCTGTTTGACAAACTGTGGGACGAGATAAAGGGAGCGGAGCGCTCTGGCAAACTGACCGTCGAGGAAGCTCTGGACTGCGCAACTCGCCTGCCCCAGGCTCTCTTCTGCTCCATGATGGAGTGTCTCGCCGAGAACGGCGAGGACCCTCAGATTATCATCACTCAGGTGGCCCGCCTGCATGACCACATGCTCAGCCGACTGCGTGAGGTCGCCACCAAACTGCGGGACCGACCACGCTTCGGACTCCATTGATCGCCGGGACGCTCGATCATGTCCGCCCCGCCCTTCGCCTGACGTCGCTCTCGATGTGGAGACATTCTGAATCTCACATGTTATGATAGATATATACCTATCGTGAGGAGGGCGGCGTATGCGAGCGAAAATACGGGAGAACCGAGGCGATCGGCCGGGTGGAGACGCTCGGGCACGCGGCGAGGCGAAGATGGGTATCCACGTGCCGAAGGAGCTGCATCGCCGGTTTCGCGCGCGTCTGATCATCGAGGGGCAGCAGATGCAAGACGTCATTCGAGGCTGGGTGGATGACGAGGTGGCGTCGCACAAGATGCGTCCCCCTGCGACAGGAGGACTTCGCTTCTTCAAGGGGGTCGACCGGAGTACTCTCGCAGCGATCGCCGTGCCGCTCGAGGTGGACAAGATCCGGCGGCTGAAAAGCAAGCTCCTCATGGAGGGACGAAACATCTCGCAGTGGGGCACCGAGCGCATGGAGCAGTTCCTGAAGGAACGGGGATGAGATGCTCCGCCATCGTTTTCGGCGGCGCGGCAGTGGTGCTCGGGCTCACGCTCGCCACGGCTGCGGCTCCCGGAGCATCGCAACCGAGCACGCTGACGGTCCATGCGTTCGGTAGCGGGACCAGGACGTCGCTCAGATTGCAGCCAGGGTATGCCACGGTCCTCCATGCTGATCGCCGGGTCGATACCGTTGCGATCGGCGATCCGCGCCTCGTCACCGCCACGGCGGTGAAGCGGGGACAGGACGTCTACGACGTGATCTTGCAGCCGCAGGTCGCAGCTGGCGCCACGAACATGGTCATCTGGCTCGGCGGTCTGGTGACCATTTGGGATCTCGAGATCGGGCCGGGCCTCCGGACCGCCGACGTGGTGTACGTCATCACGGGGGTGCACGCCGGGCCGACGGCACCGTCCGCAGCGGACACAAATCCGCGGGGAACGGGGCTGAGTGGGGGCGCCTCCCCGTCGCCTGGCGGCGCCGAGCCGTCAGTTCCTGCGTCGCCGCCACCGTGGCCCCCAGCAGCCCACGCGCCGGTTCCAGGCCCGTCGTCTCGCGCCCCGGCCGCGTCACCGGTCCAGGCAGCCTCCGGAGCCACGGGCCCCGGATCCGGTCCGGGGCCGGGGAGTGTGACGCCGCCTACCCCGGCATACGACGCCCCGGTCACTCAAAACGGGGCCCCCGTCGACGCTCGGAACGCCCTACCGTCCACATCGGCGCTAGAGGCGCGGCAGGTCATCGGGAACGTGACCGGCATGTTTGAGGTCACACGGGCACCCGGGGATGTGTTGATCCGCTACCAGCTTGCGAACGGCGGTGATACGGATCTCGTCGTCCGGCCCATGGGCGTGCTGGTGCGAGTGAACGGGAGATTGGTCCCGTATGCCATGGCGCGCAACAGCTCCGATCAGCACCACCCGGAGCTCCTACCGCACGGCGCAACCGAGACCGGGCTGATCGATGCGCCGGGCGGCTCCGTGCGGTCGGTCCAGGTGATCCTCTCGCTGTTCCCGGCGGCGTCGGGTGATGAACCCCCTGATGCGGTCCTACCGATCACGTTTCAGCCGTCGTTTGCCGGGGTCGACCGGCTGCCCGTGACCACGACCCCATAATGGGTTCCCCCGACCCATCGGCCTCGGAGATCGACTCGCTGCTCGCGCTCGTTCCGAGATGGATCGTCGCGCAGATCTCGCCGGATCAGGCCAGGGGGATCGAGGAACTCATCGTGGACCTGGGGCGGCCTCCGCGGGCTCGCCTCCGAGACCGCACCGGGGAGATCACGCTTGCGGGCGATGTGGGCTACGCGGATCTGCAATACGTGCTCGGCAGGGTCACGCGCTTTCGCGACGACAACCGGACGGGGATCGAGCGAACGCTGCATCGGATCGCCTGCATTCGAGATCGATACCACGAGATCGTGGGCTTCACGTTTCGCGCCGGGCGCACGGTCGCCGGGGCGGCGCGCCCGATTGCGGATCTGCTCGCGGCCGGCCACAGCGTGCTCGTGGTCGGGGCCCCTGGCGCAGGAAAGACCACCATGCTCCGAAGCGCCGCCGCGATCCTGTCGAACGACCTGGGCCGACGAACGGTGATCGCCGACACGAGCAACGAGATCGGTGGGGACGGCCAGATCCCACACCCGGCCATCGGCGGAGCCCGCCGCCTGCAGATCCCGCTCGCTGATCCCGAGCGCGGCGTGACCGCGGACACCCTGCAGGCGAGCATTCTGCTCCAAGCGGTCGTCAATCACGGGGCCGAGGCCATCGTGGTGGACGAGATCGGCTTTGAAGCGGAGGCTCGAATCGTCCGGACCGTCGCCCGGCGAGGCATTCAGCTCGTCGCCACCGCGCACGGGAGGCAGCTCCGCGACGTCGTATTCAATGCCGACCTGGCCGTGCTCGTAGGCAGCCCCAGGCCGATTGCGTTGTCGCCGGAGGAAGCCGCCTCGCGAGGCTGCACGCGGCACACCGTGTTGGAGCGCACGGAGCCACCTGCGTTCGAGTGCGTGGTCGAGGTCTCGCGAAGAGACCTGCTCGTGGTTCACTCGGATGTGGAGGCGTCCGTGGATCTCATTCTGGCCGGGTTGGCGCCGAAAGTGGAGGTGCGCCGTCCCCGCGCCGGGGGCGACACCTCCAAGGAACGCGAGGACATCATTGGATAACGCTGCCCTTCCCGGACAACTCGAGCCCGACTGACCTACCCAGATGCTCGTACCCCGGGGCGCCTTGCTATGAGCCGCCTTTGTCGAGCGAGGATCAGCCTCCTCCGCCACCGGCCACGCCGGCGTGCTCCGGCCGCGGGCCACCGGCCAGCGGAACAGTCTGCGGTACGTAGTCCTCGTCTGCTCCAGGCACGTTGTAGTCGTACGGCCAGCGGTACACAACCGGCCGGACCGCCCAGTTGCCGTGTGGGGGCGGTGATTCCGCCTCCCACTCGAGCGTATTCGCGTGCCAGGGATTTTGCTCCGCGCGGGGCCCGTACGCGAGGCTCCAGAAGAAGTTCGCGATAAACAGAACCTGGGCGCCGCCGAGGACGAATGCGCTCAAGGAGATGAAGACATTGAGCGGTTGTGTGCCGCTCAGGAAGTGGTAGAACGACGCGGTATACAGACGCCGGCTCATGCCTGCAAGTCCGAGAAAGTGCATGGGGATGAACGTGGCGTACATGGCCGGTAGCGTGATCAGGAAGTGAATCTTGCCGAGACGCTCGTCCAGCCTCCGCCCAAACATCTTCGGAAACCAATAATACAGACCGGCGAGCGCCCCGGCGAGTGCGGCGAGCGCCATTGTGAAGTGGAAGTGCCCGACGACCCAGTAGGTATCGTGCAGGTACAGGTCGGACGGCGCATCGCCCAGGAACAGGCCGGTGAGACCTCCGGTCACCATGACCGACAGCATGCCGATTGCCCACAGCATTGGTGTATCGAGCCGAATCCGACCTTGTCCCTGATACAGCGTCGCGATGAGGCAGACCAGGAGCACGGCGAACGGTACGCTGATCGCGATCGTCGTGGTCATGAACACGCCGCCGAGCAGCGGGTGCAATCCCGAGACGTACATGTGGTGAGCCCACACCAGGAAACTGAGGCTGGTCACCGCGGCGAGACCCAGCACGAACGCCCGATAGCCAAACACCGGGGTGCGGGTGAAGGTCGCGAGCACGTCGGCGACGATCCCGAGCGGCGGCACGATGAGGATGTACACCTCGGGGTGCCCGAAGAACCAGAAGAGGTGCTGGAACAGCAGCGGGTCCCCGCCGGAGTGCGAGAGTATCTGACCGGCCACGAGCAGGTGTGCGGGCTCGAAGAAACTTGTGCCTGCCACGCGGTCGAGTAACAGCAGGAGGCCGGCGGCGAGCAGCACCGGAAACACCAGCAGGGCGATGATCGCCGTGAACAGGAGTGCCCAGATCGTCAGCGGCAGGCGCCCCATCGACATGCCGGGGCTGCGCAGGTTGAGAATCGTCGTGATGAAGTTGAGCGCGCCGAACAGTGAGGAGACACACAACAGGGCCACCGCGAGAAGCCACAGCGTCTGGCCGAGTCCCGACCCCGGCGCGGCCTGCGGCACCGCGGAGAGCGGCGGATACGCCGTCCACCCACCGCCGGCCGGACCGCCCGGCACGTAGAACGAGACAAGCAGACTCAAGATCGCCGGCACGAGGGTCCAATACGACAGCAGATTGAGGAAGGGGAAGGCCATGTCGGGTGCGCCGATCATCAGCGGGATGAGGAAGTTGCCGAAGGCGCTCGGCAACAGCGTCAGGAAGAACAGAACCATGATCGTCCCGTGCATCGTTACCGCGCCGAGGTACTGGGCGGGGTCCAGCACGCCGCTCTGAGGCCAGCCGAGATGCACCCGCATCAACATCGACAGGGTACCTCCAACCAGGGCCATGAACAGGGCGGTCACAAGGTACTGAACCCCGATGACCTTGTGGTCCTGGCTGAAGATGTATCGGTGAAGGAAACTCTGCCTGTTGGCGAAGTTGCCATCTACCACAACCGCCACGCGCTCACCTCCGAGGCCCCCGCTGTCGCGCGGCGGTCCTGATCCAGGCGATGCCGCGACCGGTCGCCCGCAAACCCTTCCGTCACTTCGCCGCGCTCGCGGCGCCGGCCGAAGCTTCGTGGCCAGCGGGCGCGGCGGCGCGGAGCCCGGACGCAATCGCTCCCGGCTTTCCGGCCGGCGGAATGGCCGCCCGCTGAGAGGCCATCCAGGCGGCAAACGCGCCCGGCGACTGGACGACGACGATCCCGCGCATCGTGTAGTGCCCGACGCCGCAGAGTTGGGCGCAGGTGATCTCGTACGTGCCTGCGCGATCGGGCGTCGTCCAGACGGTGACCGGACGGCCTGGCACCGCGTCCTGCTTGAGACGGAAGTTCGGCAGATTGAAGCTGTGGATCACGTCAAGCGCCGTGATCTGGAGCACGACCGGCCGGCCCACGACCACGTGCATTTCGTTCACGGTCACGACGTTCTGCGCGTTGGCCGGGTCGTCCGGATCCATGCCAAACGGGTTGCCCGACGTGACGAACCTCAGATTGGTGCGCCCGAATCTGCCGTCGGGCCCGGGGTACCGAAACTGCCACATGAACTGACGCCCGACGACCTCGATCCGCAGAGCGTCCGCCGGGGGCGGGCTGAACATGCGGAACCAGTCACGCTCGCTTAACGCGAGCACGGTCGCATCGGCGATCACCAGCACCAGCACGGCGATGATTGCCCCGATCCCGGGCATCCGCGTCAGCGGAGGAGGAACGAAGGGACCCGCGGCGGCGCGACGCCGCATCAAGGGAACGGCCAGGAACACCTGGGCGGCCACGAAGAACACGAGGCCGATGACGAAGAGAGCGTCGAGGATGCCGTCCACCATCGGAGCCTGCTCAGACGCCCGGACGGGAAGCCACCACACGCGCGCAGCCACGAAGAACGATGCCAGCGACGCGAGAAGAAGCGCGAGCAGGAGCACCCCGAACCACCATGCTCCCCTGGAAGCTGCGCCATCCTGGTCCGCTCGGCGGTCAGGCATGTGTCAAACATCCCCGGCGCATCCAAGTTGGGGTCACATCGGCCCCCCACGTGAACATGAGATCGCCTGGCCTCCCTGCGGCGCCCATCGTTCGTACGCGCGTCATGTCGCGGCTACGTGACCCGGGCTCGGAACCAAGGCGAGACGCCCGTCGAGCAATACTGGGTGCGATCCTAGCACACGATCCAGGAGCCGCCATCCCACAGGTGGTGCAGAAAACCCAGTGCATTTGATGGAGACGTGCCCTGCCGCCAGTAGCTCCCCGGACAGCATGTCGACGACTGGGATGTGAGGCGGGCGATCGGTCACCGCGATCTATGGCACAGAGACAGGCTCGGGCTCAGGCGAGTCGGCGGTTGGCGGACATGGGCGGGAAACGGGCGTGAAGCTCGAGCGACGCCGTAGCGCCAAGATATCCATCTCTCTGAAGACGCCTTCAGAATGAGCACCCCGACGACGCGCAACGCACGACCAAGTCGCAATCCGTGAAGTTCTTCGGATCGGTGCACGGTGTGGCGTCAAGCTATGCCGCTTGGGGCTCTCCATCGGCAAAGGGTTACCGCATTTACGGCAAGAGGCTGACGACCTCACCCAGATGGGACGACCACCCGGCCGGTGTCAGTCTAACGAGGTTGCGTACCGGTGCTCGCTCAGTTCCAACGCAGGGCGTGCGGCACGTGAGGGATACAACGACTGGACTGTCGTCACCGAGCCCGATCGTCGAGGAAGCAGCCGACGCCAGATGAGCCTGGCCGCCCGCGGGGCATACACGCTCGAACGCGGGCCTTCAGGACGAAGCGGCGGGAGGCCGCTTCTGCGCGGTCGGAAAGGCGATGACTCCGGTCTGCTTGACCGGGGCGGTGCGTTTCCGCTCGGGGACCCGCGGGTGATTTGCAAGATTCAAGTCGAGGTTTTTCCCGCAGGTGCACGTGATCCTCGCTTGCTGGCTCACGTCCACCCAGATGTTCCCCGAGGCCTCGGCGTGCTTCCGCGCAGCCTCCACGGCGCCGGACGCCACCTCTTCGGCATCCTCGCGCGCCCCCTGCGCACGCGTCCCGGTCCCGTACACCGAATACACGAACGCCTTAGGGTAGTAGATGCTGTATCGCTGCCCACATCGCCCACACGGAAACGTAAACACCAGGGCCACGCACAATCACCTCGCCAGTATTGTACCATGCCGCCGGATCGCGTCGGCGAATCGTCCGCGGCGTCGCTGCAACGCTTGAGGCCCTGCCGGTACCACCGACACGGAAGGGGCCGGGTTTGCGATCCGGCCCCCTCCTCTTCTCCACGTTGTGTCTAGCTACCTAACTTTTGCGTGAACTGAATTGCACATGAAGATTCGGACCCCTCGATAGCGCCTCTTGCGGTGGTAGAAGTGGCGGTAGCGGCTTGAAGGGAGGAGCCGCTTCTTGCCGAAAATACTGTTAGTATATATTGCTAACAACTATGGGAGGGAGCAACCGTGCGAGTGGGTGAAGCACCAGCTATCATGCCGCTCATGCTGCGTGGGTCGTTGATTACGTTGAAGCGGAAATGCGGTCGGCCTCGGTGCCGGTGCGCGCAGGGCGCCCTCCATGAAACACCTGCGCTCTCGCTCAACGTTGGTGGGAAAACGGCCATCATCACGTTGCGCCCGGAGGAAATCCCCGAGGTTAGGGCCGCTCTGGAGCGCTACCATGAGGCGCGGGTACGTCTGGATCAGCAGGTCCGGGCAGGCGTCGCGCGCTTGCGGGATCGCCGCGAGGCCGCGCGGAGCCGGCGGAAGCCGGTGAAAAAAGGGGCGCCGTCGAGCGCTCGTCGATAAGCCAACCGCTGGACGTCCGCTGCTCCATCAGTGCGTGTGACGATCTGCTCCCCACAGGACCGCTGGGGGTGCTCGTGGTGTTTGCGCTCCGCGCGCGATTCTTCGCGCCGTTCGAAGAGCACTTCGAGGTGCCCCTCAAGACCTGTGACTACACGCCGCTACAGAAACTCCAGACGCTCATCTGCGCGTTGGCGACCGGCTGCGCGTGGACGAAGGAGATCAACCATACGTTGCGGCCCTACCCGGTGGTGGCGGAAATGCTCGGCATGCCGCAGTTCCCCGATCAATCCTCCATCAACCGGTTTCTCCACGAGCTTGGGAGCGTCCAGTGCCTTCAGTTGGAACGGATTTCGGAGCTCCTCCTCCACCGGTTTGGGTTGTGGCACCAACTCGCCCGTGTAGATCTCGATATCGATTCGACCGGGCTGATGGTCTACGGCAACACGTACGAAGGCATGCGCAAAGGCTATTTCCCGCGGCAGCGGGGACGGCGAGGCTATCGCTTGACCGTCGCCACGACCGCCAATCCCGCTGGCCCGGAGCTGCTCGCGCTCGCATTCGATCCTGCCAACGTTCAACCGGCCGGACGGCTCTGGGACTGCCTGTATCAAGCGGCAGATGTCCTCGGGACCCTTGAGCGGATCGGTGTTGTCCGCGCGGATGCCTCGTTTGGCACGGGGGCCAATGTCCAAGAACTCCTGGATTTGGGCTTGAGCTTCATCGTCAAAGGGTTCTCCAATCAGACGGCGATCAACTTTGCGGCCCAGGTCCCACCGACGCGGTGGGAATCGCTCGATCTGTTCACGCAGGTCTGTGATCTCGGCCCCCAGTGCCTCTCCAAATGTCGTCAGCCCGTGCGCGTGGTGTTGGTCAAGCTCATGACCAGACGCTTTGATCGTCCCGCGTACTCGCACCTCTACACGAATCTCGCTGCTGAGCAAGCCGATGCCGAGCAGCTCGTGACGCGGTACAATGGTCGGCAATGCATCGAGGCGCTGTTCAAGAGCGCGAAGTACGGCCTCGCGATCGATCACCTACGGACGCGCCGCTACCGTCCTATCGAAGGGTTCCTCCACGTGGCCGCGATCACGTTCAACTTGTTGTCCTGGTTTCGCTTCTACCTGCTCGCACAAGTGGGACTTGGTCACCTCGGGATGCGTGAGCTCGCGCAGATGCTGATGGACATCCCGGCCAAATGCAGCCGAGCCGACAACCAAGTGCTCCTCAGCTTCCCGGCCCGGCACCCTTTGGCGCCGGCCCTGGCCCGCCTCTGACCCTGGGATACCGATGGCTTCGTGCAAAAGTTAGGTAGCTAG
>DASPUZ010000048.1:0-16269 GCA_035622635.1 bacterium
TCTCGCGCGCCGGCGGCACAGAGGGCGGGACGTTACGGATGTGTCGGGGGGGGCGCGATCGAGGTGGGCGCCGCCGGCTGATGGTCCCCCAGCCCGTGCGGCAGATGTCCGGCCGCCGCGAGGGTCTCGCGGAGCAGATACGCCCCCTGCGCGTGGAGCGCCAGCTGCAGGTCGTGCACTAGGTCGGGGGCGAGCGCCATCTGATTGAACGACACGCGATTGTCGATCGAGATCACCGACGCGATACCGGCGGCCTGTCCTTCCTCCATCGTCGTCGGTACGACGCGCGCCGACCCGGCGGCCTCGTACGTGGCGGAGATCGACCGGCTGGCAACGAGGAGGTTCCCGATCCAACGGGGGACGAGCGCCCGCAACGGGATCGTGTACACATAGCGCCTGGCCGCAAACGGGTTGAGTTCACCCGGGCGGTACGGGTGCAGGTCGATCGGGTAGCTCGCGACTCCGATGGCATCCCAAAACACGCGGCTCGTCACGATGTCCTGCGCGGTGAGCGTATAGAGACCGCGGATGTGCCGGGTCTCCCTGATGTAGAGGTAGTCCGCGCACCGGATCAGGTACGCGTGCTCGAATCCCGGCGCCATCTCACGGAGGTACTCGACGAGCGACGGGACCTCGAGACGGCCGCGCCTCATGCCGTCCGCCACCGACGCCGGATCGGTCCCGTCGACCCCGAAGATCAGCAGTCCGTTGATCAGCACCGAGTGGTTATTCTGCACCCCGATGTTGAGATCGTAGACCCCTACGCCGGGCTGCGTCGGGTGGTACTGCCGCATGATCATGTCGTAGCCCCAGACATTCCCGCGGTAGATACCTGTGAGGTGAAGCATCCCATGGGGCCGCCCGGTCACATACCCCACAACCTGTCGCCAGTTGACGCCGCCGAGCTCGAACACCAGCGTGGCCGACATCATTGTCCGATCGATGCCCGAGCTCTCGCGTCCGAGCGCATAGGGAACACCGGCCATTGCGGCAATATCCGCGTCATCGGTCGCGTCCACGATCCGCTTCGCGCAGACCGTCTCCTGCCGGTGAGTCAGGAGGTCCTCGACGATGATGCCCTTGATCCAGTCCCCGTCGACAATGGCTGCGACCGGTCGCGTCAACAGGCGGAGCGTAATCAACGGCTCCTTGCTGACCTCGTCCAGGAAGACGTGCTTCGCCGTCCCGATATCGAACGTCATGCCGAGACGCTGGTAGATCTCCAGGAATACTCCCTGCGCCAGTTGCTGCCCGTCGGGGCCATAGTCCATGTCCAGCATGTTGAGCATCGGGCCGGTCAGATCGCCCCCGAGATACGGGCGCGCCTCGGTCATGAACACGGGCTCGCCCATGCGCGCGGCGCTCACGGCGGCAGCGATACCCGCCGGCGTCCCTCCGGCGACGTAGAGCGGGACCGTGACAGAGCACTGATAGGGAAACGACGGCGGCGAAACGCTTGCGGCGCTCCACCCGCTTGGAACAGCAAGACACGCCCCCACCAGCAGCGCGACCCCGATGGCACGGAGGCGACAGGATACGCCGATCGCCCGACTGACCCGGAACACTCTACGCAGCATTGTACCAGAAAGACGGGTGCGGGAAGCGAATTTGTTCCAGGAGTCCTACACCCATCGACGCATCGCGTGAACCCGCCGGAACCGGACTGCCGCATTTGCGTTAGGGATCCCCGCCGAATGAGCTACGCGAGGCGCCACGGCGGCCGCCGAGGGGACACTGCACCCCGGGGTACGCGGCGACCGATCTCCCGGACGCGCTCCTACGTTCCCGGCGTGTGGGCGGGCTGCGGGCTGGCCGGACGAACAAAGATCCGGCACAGGACGAGGCTGAACTCGTACAGCAAGACCATGGGGATGAACACCAGTGTCATAGTGACCGGGCTCCAGTCCGGGGTTCCGAGCACGGCGATTCCGGCGGCGATCATGTACGCGATCCGCCACTCCTTGCGCAGGCTCTGCGGGCTCACGATCCCCAACATCGCGAGGGACAGGATCAGCAACGGCGTCTCGAACGTCCCGCCGACAATCAGCAGGAAGAACAAGACGTAGGTGATGTACGAGTTGGCAGTGATCAGCACGTTGAACTGGTTGCCGGCCTGCGCGAGCAGCCAGTGCGTGCTGATCGGCAGCACAAAGATGTACGCGAACACGATGCCGGACGCAAACAATAGGCCTGCGAGGAGCGCGATCGGCACGACGCGGCGCCGCTCGTTGTCGGTCAGCGCCGGGGCGACGAATGCAAACATCTGATAGACGATCCAGGGCATGCTCAGCGCGATCCCGAAGAGAAACGCGACCTTCAGTTTCACGAGAAACGGCTCCAGGACGGTCAGCGTGGTGAGCTTGATGCCGCCGAGAGGCCGGAGCAGAAGGTGCAGTAGCGTGTCCACGAAGACCAACCCGGCGCCGCTGGCGATGAGCAGGCCGAGGACTGCGCGCGTCAGCCGCTGGCGCAGCTCCTCCAGGTGCTCGACCAGGGTCATCTCTTTGTCATGCATTGTCTCTCACTTCGTATCCCGAATGAGTTGGGAGATCGTCACGAATCGGTAGCCCCTCTGCCGCAGATCCACGATGATCGTGGGGAGCGCGCGAACCGTGTTCAGCGTTCCGTTGTGCATGAGCACGACCCCGCCGGGCTCCGCGTGTACCAGCACGTGCTGGACGACTAGCTTCGCCGGTGGCAGTGCCCAGTCCCCCGAGTTGTCCGTCCACATGGCGACGCCCAGTCCCGCGTGACCGGCTGCGGCCACGACGGCATCGGTGTAGTCTCCGCCCGGGGGACGGAGCCAGCGCGGCCGGTACGCGGTCGCCTGCTCGACCACGGTGATCGTCGCGTCGATCTCCTGGGCAACCGTGGCGTCGTCGACAGAAGCCAGATCGGGATGGTGGAACGTGTGGTCCCCGATCTCATCGCCGTCTGCGGCCATCTCGCGAAGCAGGTAAGGATACGCGCGGGCGTGCTCGCCGATCACGAAGAACGTCGCGTGCACGCCGTATCGCCGGAGAATCGAGAGGAGCAGCGGCGTCGCAAGCGGACTCGGCCCGTCGTCGAACGTAAGGGCGATCTCGCGGCGCAGCGGATCCCCACGCCACAGGCGGCCTTGATTCTCGCCGCCGAAGAGGAGCCCTTGCAGGCGCCGCTTCATTTCGACGATGCTCGCGACGAGACTTCCATGGTAGTTCTCCGATGACTCCATGGTCCGGTCCCCGGGCGGCCGCGGGAGGCGGCTCCGCTCCGCGGGGGGGAGATGGGGATCATGGGGTTCCGCGGGCTGCTCGACCAGATCGCCTGCGAGGAGCGCAGGACTGTACCAGACATCACCCGCGTGAGCCAGGGCCCGTCCCGGCGACGGATTGGCGGGTCCGCCCAGCAGACCGCCGCGTCCGAGCTCGGCGGTAAACGTCGCATCGGTCCGCCGTCCGTCGAATCGTCCGCTCTGGTGGTAGTAGCCGGTCAGCACCACGCGCGTGACCCGTCGATCCACTTCGAACGTGGTCACGGCGAGGGCATATGCGTGGGCCTGAACCGTACGCACGGCGGCGTCCGCGCCACCGCTCCAGTTCATGCCGTACACGAACCAGACCCAGGCCAGACGCGCAAGCCGCCCGTCCGGAAGCTTTGTCACGCCGTCGCTGGCAATTGTCACTTTGACGACGGCCGGGGCGAGCCCGCGTGCCACGAACGCCCGCCAAACGGCTCTCTCCTCCTCGACAATCCCGGACCCGATCACGTGGGTGTTGTTGGTGATGTAGGGCGATATCGGACCGGGCGGCGCGGCCGGCTCCTCTCCCGCGGGCGGGGCCACCGCGGCCTCCGCCGCGGGCATGGCGAAGGCGGTGGCGAGCCACGCGCGCACTCCCCGCCCCCACTCGACCGGCGCCTCCGACGTTCCCGGGAGTCGGAGCGACGCTCCGACGCGTACCATCTCCCGCTGAGGGAGGTCTCCAACGAGCGTGAACGAGAGGCCGCGGACGTTCCAGTGAAGCACGCTCGCAACGCCCCGCGTCGTGATCGTGGCCGGCGTGCCGTCGATCCGCACCTGCTGCGCGTTGGGTGGCGCACCCTGCGCGCCCAGGCTCTCGAACAACGTAAGCGTGGCCACCCCGTCCGAGAACGCGAATACGGCCGTCGGCACGCCGCGAAGATTGACCACGCGCGAGTTGGCGAGTTTGTACCCGGCGGGCAGATACGCCGGAAGCGGCGGGGTAAACCCGACTCTCGACGCGATCCCTTCGATGGTCAGTTCCGGGGCAGGCCGGCGTGTCGTGATCTGGACGCCCGGCGGCGCGGCGAGCACGAACAGGCCCGGAGGGAACGTGGGATTGAGTCGCAGCTCGATGAATGTCGACTCCTGCCGGAGCGCCCCGGTGGGGCTGTACCGCTCGAATCTCAGGATAAGACGCGTCTGGGTGTCCACCCAGAGCCTGAGGCGCGGCCGTCCCGGGAACTTGCCCTGCACGTCGATCACTTGGACGGCGCGGCCGGCGACCCGTTGGGTCCCGGCAAACCGCACGGTGTAATTCTCTGCGATCTGCGGCAAGATCTGGCGGGTCAGCGCCTCCTCGTCGGTGCGGACCGCCGGGGCGCGGATCATCTTGTTCGTCGCGGGAGTGTACGTTGTCTGTGAGGACCCGGCTATGACCACGATCCGGGCGGGCTGATCGCCCACCGCAAGGTACTCGAGCCGCGTGAGGTCGGGCGCCTGATGGTACACGCGCACCTGGAACGCCTGCACGCGACCGGCCCACAACGTCGAGGTGCGCGTCCCCTCGTAGCTCACTCTTGCCGGGGCCGTCGCCGCCGCGCGCAGCCATGCGAGGGCGGTGCTGTCGGCCGGGCTCGGAGGCCCAGCGGGCTGCGTCACCGCGGGAGGCGAAAGCGTAGCGGCAAGCAGGCTCCACCCGGCCACACCGACCGCCAGAGCGGCGATGCGGCGGCGGATCATCGGCATCATGCTACCGACGAGGCGACTCCGGGGCGAAAGAATCCGAGATTACGAATGCAGGCGACGCCTCGTCCACAAGCGGCTGATCAAGGGAGAACACGAGGTACTCGCGGATGTATGCGTCCGTGTCCAGAGGCGTCTCCGGCGGCACGAGCCGATCAGCCATCCACGTAGCTGGCAGCCCCAGAATCAGCAGCATCGTGGCACACGCGAGGGCCACCCGAAACGGCGGCCGGACCTGGAACCACCTGAGCGCCCCTCGGCGGGTCGGATGGGCGGCCTCGCGCTGCAACCGCCAATGCAGCCGGTCCGCAAACCCCTGCGACAGCGGCGGCTCCGGCAATCCACGGAGCATCCGCTGCAGCGCCTGCAGTTCCTGGTAGGCACGGCTGCAGCTCCCGCACACCTCGAGATGGGCCTCCACCTGCTCGAGAGCAGAGGCCCCGAGCGCACCGTCGAGATATGCGGAGAGACGATCGGTGACGTGCCTGCTCACTTCCAACTCCCTCTCATAAGATAAGGCTGCAGCGCCCGCCGGAGCGTCTCCCGCGCGCGATGCAACCGTGAACGCACCGTCCCGACCGGACAGCCTACTGCCGCCGCGATTTCATCATACGATAGCCCTTCCACGTCCGCAAGCACGACGGCGGTCTTGAACTCCGCCGGCAGCCGGTCGAGCGCGGCCTGGATCGGTCCGTCCAGGTCGGCGATGTCGGTGAGATGCTGCGGATCGCCGCGTGTGTCGCCGATCAGGGATACGAGCGTGTCGCCGCTCGGTCCGACCGGCGCATCCAGCGACGTCTCCGGGCGCCGTCCCCGCCGCCTCACCCAATCGATATGGGTTCGGGTCATGATCCGATAGACCCAACGATCGAAGTAGGTCCCGGGCTGGTAACGATCGAACGCGCGAAATGCCTCGACGAGCGCCTCTTGAAGAAGATCCTCCGCGTCGTCGACGTTCCCCGCCAGCCGGTATGCGACTCGACGAATGCCGCGCAAATGGCGTTGCAACAGCCCCTCGAACGCAGCGAGGCGGTGGGCGCCGCTTCGCTCGGCCGGTCCGGACGTCACCGCCGTTTCCTCTGTCAGGCCCGGCAACACGGATACCGCGTCAGCCATCTACCGCCCCCCTGCGCGCCGCCTGCCTTACATAGCGCACCCGGGGGCGAGAAAGTTCCACGTGACCCGGTCAGCTGGTCGGGACGCCCCGCCCGAGGAGCGCCTCCCTGAAGGCCTGGACACACGCGGCCGGGGTGATCGCGACGATGATGTCGCCGGCCTCGAACAGCGTGTCGCCGGCGACGACCTCCGCGCTCTCCCCGCGAACCACGATCGCGAGGACGCAATTCGGCGGCAGCGCGATATCCCGCACGCGCCTGCCCACAGTCGGGGAATCCACGGTCAGGGCGACTTCCACCAGCTCGAGATTCCCCTTTCGCAGGGCGGTCAAGGGAATGACATCGGCGACCTCGACTTCCTGCTCGATCAAGCTGTAGATCAGCTTCGTCGAACTCACGGTCTCGTCGATTCCGAGGAGTTGGAACGTCACTTCGTTCTTGGGATTGTTGATCCGGGCGATGACGCGGCGCACCTTGAACTTCCGCTTCGCCATCTGGCAGATCACCAGGTTGTCCTCGTCGTCGCCCGTAACCGCGGCGACGAGATCTGCCCGCGCGGCCCCGGCCTGGTCCAGGGTGGTCACTTCACAGGCGTCCCCCAGCACGACACTGTCGCCGAACGCCTCCTGCAGGAGATCGTAGCGCTGTCGCGCCTTCTCGATCAGGGTGACCTCGTGCCCCCCAGCGCGAAGCGCCCCGGTCAGGTAGTACCCGACCTTGCCTCCCCCCGCCACGATCACGTACATCTTCCTCACCGGCCCCTTTCCGGCATGACGTTCCGGCCCTGGGGCGCGTCCCGAACCGCCTGGTACTCCTCGACCGTGTGGTACGGCCGATCAAGAAGGTAGTCCCGGCACACACCCGCACCGATGAGCGTCGAGCTCATCGTGTCGATTCCGAGCTCCCGGTACGCGTCGGCTCGCAGCGGGTCATAGATCCGGGCGATCACCCGCGGCACCCTGAACCGCGTCTTGACGATCTGCGCGGACATGATGTTGGTGTTGTCCCCGTTCGTCGTGGCGGCGAAGCCACTGGCCCGCTCGATCCCTGCCTTACGGAGCACGTCCTCGTCGATGCCGATCCCAAGCACCATCTTGCCTTTGAATCCGCGGGAGAGGCGGCGAAACGCTTCGCGGTTCCGGTCGATCACGGCGACCGAGTGCCCCTCGGCCTCGAGCGCCATCGCCAAGGTCGCCCCGACCCGTCCGCATCCAAGCACAACGACGTGCATTCCAGACGCTCCCTTCGGCTTCGTCCCCGCCTCTTTGGGTTACACCGGCCGTGAAGGCGCTTCCTGCCGCCCTTGCGGCGCTTCCCCGGCGGGTTCCTGCCCAGACGGGACCGCACTCGCCCCGATGCTGGTCTCCGCGAGACGGTCGATGATGACCTCGCACGGAGCCTGCCGGAGCAATGACTCCGCGGCGCGCGCCGTCGAGCCCTCCAGCAACCCGAGCCCCGGCGAGATGCCCATCACGATGAGATCGACTTCGTTGTCCCGGGCGGCTCGAGCGACCCCCTCGCCGGCCTCGCGAGCGCGGACGACCTCGGCGTCGACCTTGAGGTCGTGCATCTGGACGATCTGCTTCGCGCGCTCCAGCGCCTCGGCCGCCTGCTGCTCCACGTCCGGCAGCGATACGCCGAGCGACAGCGTACGCGGCACTTCGATGATGTAGCTCAGCCGGATCGCCGCCTTTTGAAGCTGGCCCAGCCGGCTCGCTAGCTCCACTGCACGCTCGGAGTAGTATGCCTCGAGGATCGGGACGAGGATGACGCGCAGCGCTCCGACGGATTGGACCGCACGCGCAACTTCCGCCGAGATCGGGCGGGGGACCCGGAGCATCCACAGCAGCAGCCCGGCCAGCGCGGCCGCGAACCCCGCCGCGAGGAGGGTGCCAAGGACGCTCACCTGCAACGGCCCGGTCACGCGGCACTCCGACGGCGTCGCAAATACGCGACGACGAACGACAGTCGGTAGACGCCGAGCGCCACGAAACATCCCCCCACGAGCACCGCGATCAGGTGCACGCCGAACGACAGTGTACGCGCCAGGATCACTCCCCCCAGCACGACCATGAGGACGCTTGTGACCGTCCGGTAACCGTCCGTCCAGGTGAAGCGTGGCGCCTCACGCACGGGACTGCCCCTTCGCGAGCTGGCGGTCGCGCTGGGCGAGGGCGAACTCGTACTCCTCGAGCAAATTGTGCTCTTCGGCGTCCTTGAGGATCGCCCGCTGCTGCTGTTCCCAGTGGTGAGCGATACTCCCGGTTAGGGGCAGGCGCTGACGCCGCCGGTACCAGAAGTAGTAGGCCATGCAGACGAGCACCCATGCGGGGCCGGCGATCCGGCCGATCGCGTGCGTGAGGACGACCTCGGTCAGCGTGAACACCACGCCGAGGAGGCCGAGGAACCCGAGAAGCGGAATCATGAGCGTGACGCCGCCGCGCTGCCAAGGAATGTTGAACGGCACCCGGTACGGCCGGGGCGTGTAGGGGTCGCGGAACCGCAGGGCGATCAGCGCGATGAACACGAGCGTGTACCCGAGCGTCGCGCCGAACGCATACATATTCGCGAGCGCGTCGACGGCGCTGGGCGTCAGGAACGCGAGCAGCGCCTCCAGGAGGCCCAAGCCCGAAAAGAGCAGGATCGTGCGCACCGGGGTCCGGAAACGCGGGTGCACGGCGCGCAGCCAGGGCGAGGCCAGGCTGAGGCGGCTCATCGAGAACGCAAGCCGACTCGAGCCCATCACGCCGGCGTTCGCGGAGATGAGCAGGACGACGGCACCGAGGATCGCAGCGAGCGGCCCGGCGAACGCACCCACAAACGGCAGCCGGCTGCCAAACAACGCCACCGAGTCGCCGACGTCCCTCGCATAGGCCTGCCACGGCAGAACACCCAGCGCCGTGACCGAGAAGAACACGGCGAACAGGAACACGCTGCCGATCAGCCCAATCGACGTGCGCGGGATCACCGTCGCGGGCCGCCGCGTTTCCTGGGCGGCCTGCGAGATCGATTCCAGACCCACATAGGAGATGATCGCGAGTGACGAGCCGTACATGAATTGCGGGAGCGTCGGGAACTGGTGCACCCACTGTTGGACGAGGAGCTCCGGCCGCCAGGCGAAGATCAGGCCGATGATGATCAGCCCCGCCTCTACGACGAGGCCGAACACTCCGAGCACCTCGTTGAGCAGCGATGACTCGCGGACGCCGATGACGTTCACCCATGCGAGGAAGACGATCAGGATCGTCGTCTCGCCGGCCCACAGCGGGTTGATGTTGACGAACGGCCCGAGGGCCATCTTGAAGTCGCGGATCGCAGGGAAGAAGAAGTTCAGGTATCCGGCGGAGAACACCGCGAACAACGCGATGTCGATCGTGTAGTCGAGCAGCAACGCCGATCCGGCGATGAAGCCCGCGAGATCGCCGAGGCCTCGGCTGACGAAGTACTGCCCGCCGCCGGCCATCGGGTACGCCGATGCGAGCTCGGTGTACGCGAGCCCGACCATCACGTAGACGAGCCCGGCTGCGCCGAACGCGAGCGGCGCCGCCCCCATCGTCGCGGCGATGACGATGCCGAGCGCCGCGTAGATATCGGCGCCGACATCGGCGAACCCCCACATGAACGAGCCCCACACCGAGACGTCTCGGCGCAGGTGCGGCTCCGCGCTGACACCGCCTGTAAGCGGCGGTACAGCCGCCACGTCAGCCACGGGGCCCCTCGCTCATGGGGACGTACACGCCGTCGAACGCGACCGCGGCATCACGGAGTGGGCACAGCAGCCGGAGGCGTCGCGCGCCGGTTGAACCGGTTCATTGCGGCTTCGAGCCCCTCGCGGGCGACCGTGGCCACCGCCTCGGCGGCACGCGCGATTGCCTCGTCCACCTGAAAGCTCTCATCGCGCGCAACCCGTTCAAGTACGAAGTCCACGGGATCGACGCCCGCCGGAGGCCGGCCGATGCCGATCCGCAGTCGCGGGAACGCTCCGGTGCCTATCTGATCGATGATCGACCGAAGACCGTTGTGGCCGCCGGTGCCGTCGCCGGGACGAAGCCGGAGACGCCCGGGGGGCAGGTCGAGGTCGTCGTGCACGACGAGCAGGTCGGCGGGACGCCGGCGGCGCTGGCGCAACAGGTCGCGCACCGCGACGCCGCTCTCGTTCATGAAGGTCTCGGGAATCGCCAGGATCATCGTAGCATCGCCGACGCGCGCGCGTCCGGTTCTGGCCCAGCCGTCGTCATCGAGACGAACGTCGAAATCGGTCGCCAGCCGCTCCACGACGGCGCGTCCGAGATTGTGACGCGTGCCCCGGTAGCGGCGGCCGGGATTGCCGAGACCTACCACGAGGAGCATGTCACAAGCGCGAAGGGCGAGGACGCGCCCTGGCTACGGCGGTGCCGCATGAACACGGTCACGACTCTCCGGCAGTGGCTACTGCTCCTTCTTCTCGGCCTTGGCAGGCTTGGCCTCGGCCGGGGCGACCGCCTCGCCCTCCGCCGGGGCGACCCGGCCGACCAGCTCAGGCTGAGCCGGGACTTCACCCTCGACCGCCACAGGCGCCTCGGCTTCCTCCTTCGGCGCCACGACCGCTGCGAGCACTCCCTCGGGCGGCGTCAACACTTCGATCCCTTCCGCCACCTGAATGTCACGGACGTGAAGCGAATCGCCGACGGCGAGCGAAGTGACATTGACTGTGATCCGATCGGGGATCTGCGTTGGCAGACAGCGGACGGTGATCTCCCGCAGGTGAGCCTCGAGAATACCGCCGCCCGCGGCCACGCCCTCCGGGGTCCCGACCAACGTGACCGGCACGTCGACCTCCAGCGTTTCGGTCATGCTGATCTGATGCAGATCCACGTGCAGGATCTCCCGGCGCAGGTAGTCCTGTTGAACCTCGGTGATCATCACGATGTCCGACAGTTCGTCGCCGTTGCGGGTGATTCGTAGATCGATCAGGACGTTCCGCCCCTTCGCAAGCGCACCGAGCAGGTCCTTGCGCCCAAGCGACAGCGGCAGCGCTTCACGCCCTCGCCCGTAGAGAATCGCGGGCACGAATCCGTCCCGCCTGATCTTCTTGATCGCATTCTTTCCAATCGCCGAGCGCGCCACCGCGCCGAGGCTTATCCGTTCCATGTCCGAGCCCTCCCGATGTCTGGCCGCCGCCCCGGTACGACGCGTTCGAACATACGGTCGAATGTGCGGGCGTTCCCACGACGGCCAATTATAGCACCCCCTGAGAGGGCAGACAACGGCTCGCTCGACCGCAGATCTGCCCCCAGGAACCGGCGGATGGAATGTATCGAGCTCGTTAACCCCGCCTCTCGGCCAGTGCCTAGGGCGACGTTCTCAATCAGCGGACCGCCTCTGTGTACCCACAAAGCGAACCAGATCGACCGCGGCCTCGCCGAGCATACGTTCGGCAAGCGCATCGGGGTACGGCTCCTGGTACACAATGCGCGTGATGCCGGCGTTTACGATCATCTTCGCGCACGTGAGACACGGCTGATGGGTGGAGTAGATCGTACCGCCGGCAATCCCGACGCCGTGATAGGCGGCCTGGATGATCGCGTTCTGCTCTGCGTGCAGGCACAGACATGTGTCGAGCGCCGTCCCCGACGCCGCATCTGAACGGCACCGATCGCACCCGCCGTCGCCGCAGTTCTTCATCCCGCGCGGCGTATCGTTGTATCCCGTGCTCAACACCATGCGGTCCTTGACGATCACCGCGCCGACGCGCCGCCGCAGGCACGTCGAGCGCGTCGAGGCAAGCCGGGCGAGGCTCATGAAGTACTCGTCCCACGAAGGACGGCCCATGGACACGCCTGTCAACGCGTGCCGTAGAGCCGGTCGCCGGCGTCGCCGAGACCGGGGATGATGTACCCGTGATCGTTCAGGTGGTCGTCCACCGCAGCGGTGTAGATCGATACGTCCGGGTAGGCCGCGTGCACACGCTCGATACCCTCCGGTGCGGCGATCAACACCATCAGCCGGATCGTCCGGGCCCCGTGCTCCCGGAGCAGCCGGATCGACTCCACGGCCGAGCCGCCGGTCGCCAGCATTGGATCCACGACCAGCACTTGGCGGGATCCGACGTCCGGCGGCAGTTTGCAGTAGTACGTGTGGGGATCCAGGGTTGCAGGGTCCCGGTAGATGCCAATATGCCCCACGCGGGCCGTGGGCATCAGCCGCAACACCCCCGCCTCCATCGCGAGCCCTGCGCGCAAAATCGGTACGACCGCAACTTCCTGACCGGCGATTGTTGCACCGTGGGCCATCCCAACCGGCGTCAGGACGTCGACCGGTTGAACCGGTAGGTCGCTCGTGGCCTCGAACGCCATGAGCATCGCGATCTCCTCGACGAGTTCGCGAAACTCTTTGTGACCGGTCCCCGCGTCCCGCAGAATGGTCAGCTTGTGCTGGATCAGCGGATGATCGAACACCCGCACCCGCCCCATACAGTCACCCCCCGGCATCGATCGGGCACTGAGCGGCAATTTCGCGTGGGGCGGCGGCGATCCCCGCTACCCCGTCACCTCCACCGGTTCGGGATAGATCGGGAACGACGCGCACAGATTCCGCACCTCGTCGCGCACGCGCGCCGCCACTGCGGAATCTTCGGGCGCGCAGAGCACGGCGTCTATCCACGCGCCGATCGTGCGCACCTCCCGCGTCCCCATGCCGCGCGTCGTCACCGCCGGCGTGCCGATCCGGATGCCGCTGGTCGTCATGGGCTTCTGCGGATCGAAGGGGATCATGTTCTTGTTGACCACGATGTGCGCCCCGCCCAGCAGTTGCTCTGCCTTCCGGCCGGTGAGCGAGCGGCTGCGCACGTCGACGAGCACCAAGTGATTATCGGTGCCCCCTGAAACGACGTGATAGCCGCGCCGCACCATCTCTTCGGCGAGAACGCGCGCGTTCTCGACAATCCGCGCGGCGTACGCCCGAAACTGCGGGCCGGACGCCTCCTTGAAACAGACCGCCTTCGCGGCGATGCAGTGCATGAGCGGACCGCCCTGGATCCCCGGGAACACCGCCCTGTCGATCGCCTGGGCATGCTGGCTGTGGCAGAGGATCATCCCGCCTCGCGGGCCCCGCAGCGTCTTGTGCGTCGTCGACGTCACGACATCGGCGTATGGCACCGGATCGGGGTGCGCCTTGCCGGCCACCAGCCCGGCAAAATGCGCCATGTCCACCATCATGAACGCACCCACCTCGTCACAGATGGTGCGGATGAGCGGAAAGTCGAACGTCCGCGTGTACGCCGTGGCGCCCGACACGATGACCCGCGGCCGGTGCTCGCGAGCCAGCCGTGCGAGCTCATCGTAGTCGATTCGTTCCGTGTCTTGGCGAACGCCATACGGGATCACGCGATAGAGTTGGCCGGAAAAGTTGACCGGGCTCCCGTGCGTGAGGTGGCCGCCGTGCGCCAGGTTCATTGCCAGGATGGGATCGCCGGGTTTGATCAACGCGAAGTACGCAGCCATGTTGGCCTGCGCCCCCGCATGAGGCTGAACGTTGGCGTGGTCCGCTCCAAACAGGGTCCGGGCCCGCTCGATGGCGAGGCGCTCCGCGACGTCGACGAACTCGCAGCCGCCGTAGTAGCGCTTGCCCGGATACCCCTCCGCGTACTTGTTGGTCATCACGCTCCCGAGAGCATCGAGCACCGCGCGGCTCGCGTAGTTCTCGGACGCGATAAGATTCACATAGAATCGCTGACGCTCGACATCCTGGTCGATCGCGTCGGCTATCTCAGGGTCGGTACGCCGGAGATCCTCCACAACGCTTCCTCCTTTAGCGGTCCTCTAGCAGTGTGCAACAGCTGCCACTAACCCGCCTCACCGTCGGCCTCACGGAAAGACCCTCCCAGACCACCAACTGGTGCATAGCCCGGGCCTGTCCGCTGGCGCCAGACGAAATTGTACACCACTTGGTTTGAGTGAAGCCGGCAAGTTCATAGCAAACATACGTTCGCCATGATGGCGATGGATGACGTATGCCGGTGGCCGTCTTGACGCAGGCAGGTGCGCTCGCATAGGACGGTCCACGCATGATCACGCGCCGGCGGCACGGAGGTCCCCGAAGAATTCTCGCAGGACATCTGCGCCAATCGCCCCGGCGCGCACGACCGCGGGCGGCGTCTGCGTCACGTCCACCACCGTGGAGGGACGCGCAACAGGGCACTCGCCGCCGTCCAGAATCACGTCCACAGCCTCGCCGAGGTCCAACGCGACCTCGACCGCCGTCACGGGTGCCGGCCGGCCGTGCGTGTTGGCGCTCGTGCCCACCAGCGGCGCTCCGATGGTGTGACACAACGCGATCGCCAGCGGCGCACGCGGCTGCCTGACGCCGATCGTCCCGCCGCCTGCGGTGAGGACCGGCGGCAGGTACGGGGCGCGGCGGGAAACGATGGTCAGCGGACCCGGCCAGAACCGGTCGGCGAGACGGAGCGCGGCAGAGGGTAGCATGTCGGTGGCCGCACGCCACTGGTCGCGGTCCGCCACGAGGACGGGGAGCGGATCTACGGCGGACCGCCCCTTCGCGGCGAATACGCGGGCCACCGCCTCCACGTTCGTCGCGACCGCGCCGAGCGCGTAGTACGTGTCCGTTGGGAACGCGACGAGCCTGCCCTCGAGCAACGCCTTCACGGCGGCCCGCGGAACATCCGTGCTGCCCGGATCAACCCCGAAAATCCGCATCCCGCCCGCCCCGTCTCGCCAGCACGACGCGGTCTGCCCCCGCGTAATCGGGTACGATCGATGGCGTCTCGTACCCTCCCGTTTCCTCGATCAGGGCACAAACGGCCCGCGCCTGATCGTCGACCGCGCTCACCTCGAGCGCGAGGATCCCTCCGGGACTCAGGCAGCGCACCGCGCCGGCCACAATCTGGCGGTGGACAGTGAGGCCGTCCGGGCCTCCATCGATCGCCGTTACGGGCTCGTGCGCGCGGATCTCCACGGGCAGTCCGGCGAGCTGCGCCGTGGGGATGTAGGGCGGGTTCGAGACGATCGCGTCCACGCACCTCATAGACGCGCGGCCCTCGAGCGGCGTGGTACCCGCGCCCTCCGTCCACACGATGCGCCCCTCGACTCCGGCGCGCACGGCGTTCCTGTGAGCCACCTCGAGGCACCCGGCAGCCACGTCGGTACCGATGACGCGCAGGGCTGGAAGAAGGCGCGCCAACGCGATCGCGATCGCGCCACTCCCCGTCCCGATGTCGGCGGCGACGGGTGCCGGACGTGTCCGCAGCGCATCGCACACGACCTCGACGAGACGCTCGGTCTCGGGCCGAGGAATCAGCACGCGCTCGTCCACCAACAGGTCGATCCCAAAGAACTCGCGATGGCCGACAAGATATGCCGTGGGCCATCCGGCGGCTCGCCGGGCGATGAGCGCAGCATATTCGCGAGCGGTGTCCTGCGGCAGAACGCCATGCGGACGGACGAGCAGCTCCTCACGGCTCAGGCCGGCGGCATGCCGCAGGAGCACCTCGGCCTCAAGACACGCCTCATCCCCCGCGACGCCCGCCGCACGCAACCGCGCTTCGCCGCACGCCAGCGCAGCGCGGCGCGTCGACGCGTCGGCGAGTCCAGGCGGAGCGCCGGAACAACGCCGATACGCCCTGCTGTTCACGCGCCCGCGGACGTGAGGCTTTCCAGCCGCTCGGAAGCCGCCAGAGGCTCGATGAGGCCGTCGAGATCGCCGTCCAACACGCTGGGGAGATCGTGAACGGTCTTGCCGATCCGGTGATCGGTCACACGGTCTTGAGGAAAGTTGTAGGTCCGGATCTTCTCGCTGCGCTCGCCGGTGCCCACCTGACGACGTCGCGTCGCGTCGATCTCGGACTTCTGCTGTTCGACCGCTCGCTCGAGCAGGTGCGCGCGCAGAATCCGCATCGCCTTCTCTCGGTTTTGGTGCTGCGATCGCTCGTCCTGACAGGCGATGACGATCCCCGTCGGCAGGTGCGTGATCCGGACCGCCGTCTCCACCTTGTTGACGTTCTGGCCGCCGGCGCCGCCGGCGCGGTAGGTGTCGATCTGCAGTTCCTCGGGACGGACGACCACGTCCACCTCCTCCGCCTCGGGGAGCACCGCGACGGTCGCCGTCGACGTGTGAATCCGGCCGCTGGCCTCGGTCACGGGAACGCGCTGAACGCGATGGACGCCGCTCTCGTACTTCAGACGGCTGTACGCC
>DASPUZ010000049.1:0-15915 GCA_035622635.1 bacterium
ACCCGTGGGCGCGCAAGGGACGCCCAGCGCCGCGAGCGCCGTCGGCACCGAGACAACCGCCAGCCGCGTCGAGGAGAGGACGGCGGCAGAGTAGCGTCACGTCCGTTGTTCCACGGTGATTTCCCGGGTGGTGCGGGTCGATGCCCAGGGTACGGAGGATTCCACAGCGGCAATGCGTGTCGTGCGGTCGGACGCGGGGCAAACGCGAGATGCTTCGCGTTGTCAGAACGCCTGCGGGAGACATGAAGGTCGACGCGACGGGGAAGCTGGCTGGACGGGGCGCGTACGTGTGCCCGGAGCCGGACTGCATCGAGCGAGCGGTCCGTGGCGGCCGGCTGGCCGGGGCACTGGAGCGGCCGCTTCCAGACGGGTTGCTCGATGCGCTTCGAGAGGCGGCGTCCCGAGACGCGACGCCGAGAACGCCGGTCGTCCGGCGCATCTCGCTGCGGCAGGTGCAAGAGGCCGGACGAGGCGAACCGGGCAATACGGGGCGGTAACTCTACTGACCACACGGCGCTGGGTCTGGCGGGTGTCGGGGCGTGAAACGGAGGGATCGTCGTGAAGGTGCATGAGCTGGCCAGGGAATTGGGACTGACCAGCAAGGAGCTGATTGAGCGGCTGGAAGCCATGAAGATCCAGGTCCGCAACCACATGAGCGTGCTGGACGACGACACCGTCGCGCGGCTGCGCCGGGGCGGCGCCCCCTCCGGAGACGGGGCGGCAACCGCCGGGGCGACGGCCGCCGGCCCGGCATCGGAAGTGCCCCGAGGTCCCGCTAGAGCCATCGACGAGGAGAAGATCAAGCAGAGTGCGTTCCTGCAGTCCAGGTACGGGACGGAGATCAAGGGAGTCCGGGTGATCCGCGCGCAGCGCGTGGAAACGCCACCGCCCCCGCCGAAGGCGCCGGAGCTGCCCGATGCCGCGGCAAAGCAACAGACAGGCAAAGCACCGGTGCATCCCGATGAACGGCCCGCGCCGGCGGCAAAGAAGCCGGACGTGAAAAAGCCGGTTACCGCCGACGCGCGCGTGCCGGCCAAGGAACGGCCGGCGGCCCAGGCCCCGGCCGCTACGCCATCGCCCACCGCATCGGCTCCTGCCGCACCGGCTCCTGCCGCATCGGCTCCTGCCGCACCGGCGAAGGACAAGCCGACGGTGAGGTTCGCCGATGTGCGCAAGACTCCGCGCTACGTCGCCGAGGCAGCGGAGGCTGGACCGCGGCCCCTGCCCGAACCGGTGGCGCCTCCGCCGCCGGTGGAGCCGCCCGTCAAGCCCGTGGAGTCGCCTCGCCCGCAGGCCGCGCCGCAGCCTGTGTCGCAGCCGCAGCCGACGCCGGTTCGCTACCTCGAACTGGACGGGCCGATTCAGGTGGGGGAACTGGCCTCCCGTATGGGCGTGGGGCCGGGCGAGGTCGTGAAACGGCTGGTCGAGGCGGGCGTCATGGCCGGCGTGAACCATATGATCCCGCTCGAGATCGCCGGCAAGGTCATGGCGGCGTTCAACTTCGCCGTGAAGGCGCCGGAAACGGTCCAGGTCCAGGAGGTGGCGTCCACGCTCGAAGTGCCGGAGGTTCCGGCGCAGGAGCGGGGCCGCGACGTGCGCCCGCCCGTCGTCACGGTCATGGGGCACGTCGATCACGGGAAGACCAGCCTGCTCGACGCGATCCGCAAGACATCGGTGGCCGCCGGGGAGTTCGGCGGCATCACGCAACACATCGGCGCCTACACCGTGGAAGCGAACGGCAAGCAGATCACGTTTCTCGACACGCCGGGCCACGAGGCGTTCACCGCGCTGCGTGCGCGGGGCGCGCAGGTCACCGACATCGCCGTGCTGGTCGTCGCGGCGGACGACGGGGTCATGCCGCAGACGGTCGAGGCGATCAACCATGCGAAGGCGGCCCGGGTGCCGGTGATCGTGGCGATCAACAAGATCGATCTGCCCCAAGCCAACCCCGACCGCGTGAAGCAGGGCCTCGCGGACCTCGGGCTCGTGCCGGAGGACTGGGGCGGGGACACCATCATGGTCCCGGTGTCGGCGCGCCAGGGCACGGGCATCGACGCTCTGCTGGAGATGATCTTGCTGGTGGCGGAGTTGCGGGACTTCCGAGCGACGGGGGACAAGCCCGCCCGCGGCACGGTGATCGAGGCACGCCTCGACAAGGGGCGCGGCCCCGTGGCCACCGTGCTCGTCCAGGACGGCACGCTGCGCCCCGGCGACGCCGCCGTGGTCGGCGAGACGTACGGGCGTATTCGCGCGATGTCGGACGCCGCTGGTGTCCGCCGAACCGAGGCGGGACCGAGCATGCCGGTGGAGGTTACCGGGCTCAGCGAGGTGCCGGCGGCCGGGGATTTGCTGGAAGTGGTCACCAACGACCGGATCGCCAAGGCCGTGGCGGAGGAGCGCCGGGAGCGTCGCCGGGCCTCGGAGCAGGCGCGAATTCGTCAGTTGAGCGTTGAGGAGATCTCCAAGGAGGCCGGCGCGTCGACGCAACGCAAGGAGCTCCGCCTCATCGTCAAAGGCGATGTCCAGGGATCGGTGGAGGCGCTCGTCGGAGCACTGGAGCGCCTCACCACGCGCGAGGTGATCATTACGATCCTCCACGCGGCAGTGGGCAATATCACGGAGTCCGACGTGATGCTGGCTGCCGCGAGCCATGCGACGGTGATCGGGTTCAATGTCCGGCCGGAGCCGGTGGTGAGACGCCTCGCCGACACCGAAGGAGCCGACGTCCGCTTGTACCGGGTGATCTACGAGGTGCTGGACGACGTGAAGCGGGCCGCCTCGGGCCTGGTGGCTCCGAAGGAGATCGAGGTCGTGATCGGGCGGGCAGAGGTCCGTCGCGTGTTTTCGATCAGCCGCGTCGGTATGATCGCCGGATCGTACGTGGTCTCGGGACGGATTGTCCGCGGCGCGAAGGCGCGGATCATCCGGGATGGCGCGGTGGTCCACGAGGGCGTGATCGGGTCGCTCAGGCGGTTCAAAGAGGACGTACGTGAGGTCACAGCCGACTTCGAGTGCGGCATCGGGCTCGAGCGGTTCGGGGACGTCAAAGAGGGCGACGTCATCGAGGCGTTTGCGATGGAGCAGAAGCCCGCCTGACCCGGTGCCCCGAAGGGGCTGGCGCTCATGGTCGTCGGCGTGCTGCACGTGGAGTGTAGTCTTCCAGGAACGCACAGCATCAAGGACAAGCGACGGATCATCAGCTCGCTGCTCGACCATCTCCATCGCCGGTTTCACGTGGCGGCGGCCGAGGTCGACCACCAAGACTCGTGGCGTCGCGCCGGGATCGCGGTGGCCTGCGTCAGCACCGATACGAGGCACGCCGACGAGATCCTGGCTCACGTCGCCAGCGTGATCGATCGGCGGGGCGATCTGGTGCTTCTCGATTACCACGTTGAAATGCGGTGACACCCGATGACATCGGCTGCTCGGATCGCTCGGTTGCGGGAACTGTTCAAGGAGGAAACAAGCACCATCCTGCAGCGGGAGATGAAGGACCCACGCATCGGGTTTGTGTCCGTGACGGACGTTGAGCTGAGCGCGGACCTGCGTCACGCGAAGATCTTCGTCAGCGTACTCGGGGACGACGAAGCGAAGAGTCGCACGATGGCCGGCCTCGCGAGCGCGCAGGGGTTCATACGCACCGAGCTCGCCCGGCGGATCCGGCTCCGCCACGTGCCGGAGGTACTCTTCCGCATGGACGAGTCGATCGAGCGCGGTGCGCGCGTGGAACGGCTGCTTCGGCAGGTGACGCCGAGGGACCCGGAGACGTCGTGACGACGCCGGAGGAGATCGCGGAGGCGTTGCGAGGATGCCGGCACGTGCTCCTGCTCAATCACGTGTCGCCCGACGGGGACTGCCTCGGATCGACGCTCGCGATGGCACGCGCGCTCTGGCGACGCGGGCAGGCGGCGACAGTCGGAAGCGCGGACGGCGTTCCCGGGATCTACCGGTTTCTTCCCGGGGCTGACTGCATTCGTCGCGAGGTTCCGACCGACGCCACCTACGACGCGGTGGTGTTCATGGAGTGCAGCACGCCGGACCGCGCCGGCGCGCTCGCGGACCGTGCCGCAAGCATTCCGTTGTGCGTAAACATCGACCACCACGTGAGCAACGCCGGGTACGGTCAGATCGTCTACTATGACGCCTCGGCGGCCGCGGTCGCAGAACTTGTCTATCCGATCGTCCGCATACTCTCGCCGGCCCTGGATCGCGAGACCGCCACGTGTCTGCTCTGCGGGCTGTTGACCGATACCGGGAGCTTCCGCTATACGGCGGTGACGGAGCGGACGCTCCGCATTGCCGCCGATCTGGTCGCTCTCGGGGCCAGCCCCGCCGAGGTGCACGCCGAGGTCTACGAGAACCGGCCGGTGACCGCGCTGCGTTTGCTCGGCCTCGCCCTGAGCCGCCTCCAGGTGTCGAGGGACGGACGTGTGGCATGGACGGTGGTCACGCAGGCCATGCTGGGCGAGTCGGGCGCGACGATGGAGGAGTCCGAGGGGATCGTGGGAACATTGCGGGAGTTGGGCGGTGTCCACGTCGCGGTGCTCTTCAAGGAAGACCCGGACGGGATCCGGGTCAGCCTGCGCGCCAGGGACGGCGTTCACGCGAACGTGATCGCCGAGGCGTTCGGCGGTGGCGGTCACGCGGCCGCCGCAGGCTTCACCGGGCGGGGATCGCTCGATGACGTGATCGGGCGGACGCTCGAGGTGATTGAACGAGAACTCGGGACCACGGCGGCGAGCGAGCGGCCCTGGATCGGGCGAGCGAGCGGATGAACGGCATCCTCTGCGTGCTCAAGCCCCCCGGGATGACGTCGCACGACGTCGTCGACTTCGTCAGACGGCTCGCGGGGCTCCGTCGGATCGGCCACACCGGTACGCTCGATCCGGGAGCCGCGGGCGTGCTCGTCTGCTGTCTCGGCCGCGCGACACGGCTCAGCGAGTTCCTCACCGATGCCGATAAGGAGTACCGCGTGGAGATGCGCCTCGGCGTGACCACCGACACCGGAGACGCGTACGGCGTTCCCCAGTCCCCCTCGGACCCGGACGCCGCGACCCGGTCCGTCTCCCGGGCCGAGCTGGACGCCGTTCTCAGGCGGTTCACGGGAGAGATCCAGCAGATCCCGCCGATGGTCTCGGCCATTCACCACGCGGGCACACGGTTGTACCGCCTGGCGCGCAAGGGCGAGGTGGTGGAGCGAGAAGCACGGCGGGTATGGATCTACCGCATCGACGTGCTCGATGCCTCCGCGGACGGTCGCACGGTGCTGCTGCACGTCTCCTGCGGGAAGGGCACCTACATACGGAAGTTGTGCATCGACGTGGGGGAGGCGCTGGGCGTCGGCGGCTACGCCCACTTCATGGTGCGAACGCGCGCGGGGCAGTTCGAACTGGAAGACGCGGCGACGCTCGATGAGCTGGAGGCACTCGCCGGGCGCGGAGCGCTCGTCGACGCCATCCAGCCGATGGACCGGGCGGTGTCGCATCTGCCGGCGGTGGATCTGCCGGACCGGAGCGTCCCCGAGGTGCTCCACGGTCATCCCGTGCCGATCTGGAAGCTCGGTGACGCCCGCGTGTCGGAGGACAGTCCGGTGCGCCTTCGAAGCCGGAGAGGAGCGCTGATTGCGCTGGCGCGGGTGGAAGAGGGCGTGCTCCGCCCGTTCAAGGTACTCGCGGGGTCGGAGGGGGGACCGGTTGCGCACCGCGCGCGCCCTCGCTGAGATCCCGCTCGAGGATCCGGTGCTCGCGCTCGGCACCTTCGACGGGATCCACCTCGGACACCAACGCGTCATCGGAGGGACCGTGGATCGCGCCCGCGCGATCGGGGGCACGGCCGTGGTCGTCACTTTCGAGCCTCTGCCGGCCGAGGTGCTCTGCCCCGGCCCGGATCCCGTGCTGCTGACCACCCTCAGTGAGCGCCTTGAGTTGCTGGCGAACGCCGGGGTGGACGTCACCCTGGCACTGCCGTTTGACCGAGCGTTCTCCCGGATCCCGGCACAAACCTGGCTCGATGGAATCCTCGCGGAACGGCTCAGGGCCCGCGAGATCTTCGCGGGCGCATCGTACACGTTTGGGCACCGTCGCGAGGGCACGGCCGAACGTCTTCGCGCCTGGGGAGCCGCCCGAGGCATCGCAGTGTACCTGGTGCCGGCGGTGCTGAACGGCGAGACGCCGGTCAGCAGCAGCCGTATTCGGGGCGCGCTGCGGGACGGTATGGTCGACGTCGCGGCGCGCCTGCTCGGGCGCTGGTACAGCGTGCGTGGTCCTGTGGTCGCGGGCGCGGGCCGCGGGCGCACCATCGGGTTTCCGACCGCGAATCTTGTTCCGCCCGCGCGGAAAGTGTTGCCGGCCATCGGCGTCTACGCCACCGTCGTGGACGTCGCCGGACGCCGGTACGGCGGCGCGACGAACGTGGGACGCCGGCCCACGTTCGGGGGCGGCGCCGTCACGATTGAGACACACCTGCCCGATTTCGACGGGGCTCTCTTTGGACGCGAGATCACCGTGTCGTTCGTCGAGCGGATTCGCGAGGAGCGGGCGTTTGTCGGCGCCGCGGCGCTGGTACAGCAGATCCGAACCGATGTGGCGCGCGCGCGGGAGTTGCTTGCCCACGTGGGACCGGGTATAATACGGTAGTGCTGGAGGGTAACTCGAGGGCATGGGCGGCAGTGAACGCCAGAGAGTCCTCGGGGACATGTCTGACCACCGTTTTGGTGGTCAATTTGTTTGAGGCGCACTCTCCGGTCGAATGACGATGCGAAGGCGGGCACGGGAGGCGGCGTTCGGGGTCCTGTTCCAAATGGATCTCGGGAAGCTGTCTCTCGACGAAGCCCTGGCGGCCGCACGTGGTCAAGAGTGGCCGCCTGACGATTGGACCCTCGTCGTCGCGCTGGCGCGCGGCACGCGTGAGCACCTGGCCGAGATCGACGCCCTGATTGCGTCCGCTGCCGAACACTGGACGCTCGAGCGCATGGCGACGGCGGATCGCAACATCCTCCGCATGGCGATCTTCGAGCTCGAGACGGCCCGGACGCCGGTGGGGGTTGTCATCAACGAAGCCGTCGAGCTGGCGAAGCGATATAGTACCGAGGAATCCGGCCGCTTCGTGAACGGACTGCTTGGGAAGCTCGTCCGATCCGGGCTCCCCGGACTGGCGCAACAGGCGGTCGACGTGTGAAGCCGGACGAACTGCTGAAGCGGGAAGACGTGCGATGCGAGTCCGTGCATTTGTCTCTGGGCGAGTTCAGGGAGTGGGGTTTCGGGACTTCACGAGACGCGAGGCGAGGCGACTCGGTCTGGCTGGGTACGTGCGCAACCTGCCCGATGGCCGCGTGGAGGTCCTGGCAGAGGGCGCCAGGGGCACGCTCGAGTCCCTCCTGTCCGTTCTTCGTGATGGACCGCCGGGTGCGTGGGTCCGAGGCGTCCAAGTTGAGTGGAGCGAACAAGTTGGGTGGAGCGAAGGGCCAGTGGACACGCGCCGTCCCACCGGGCTCTCCGAGTTCTCCGGGTTCTCGATTCTCTAGCCCGCTTACCGCTGCGGTTTGGATTTCTCGCGCCAGCCGTCGCGGGACGCGAGCGCGGTTGCGGGGCTCCGCACGGCATCCTCTCCCGGCGCGTGCTGGGGGCGCGAGCGGTGTTGTGGCCCGCGGAGCTCCCGGCGTGAGATGCCCCGGACCGATGCCCACGCGAGGATGAAGAAAGCGTCGCACCGCCCGGCCGACATCGAGATGTTTCTCGCCGAGCACGGCCGGCTCGTCGAGGAGGCATTGGATCGGTATCTCCCTTCGGCCGACACCTCTCCCGAGGCCGTGCACCAGGCGATGCGCCACAGCGTCTTCGCCGGGGGCAAACGGCTGCGGCCGATCCTCGTAATCGCCGGGGCGGGCGTGACCGGCACGGCGCCCCAGGACGTGCTGCCGTCCGCGTGCGCGGTCGAGCTGATCCACACGTACTCGTTGATCCACGACGATCTCCCGGCGATGGACAACTCACCGACGCGCCGGGGCCGGCCCACGTGCCATGTGTTGTTCGGGGAGGCGATGGCGGTCCTAGCCGGCGACGCCCTCCACGCGCTGGCGTTCGAGTTGCTGGTGCGCAACGCCGATGTGGCGGGGTGCACGCCGCAGCGCGTGCTGCGGGCGATTGGAGAGATCACTCAGGGCATCGGGACCGCCGGGATGGTCGGCGGCCAGGCGTTGGATCTGCTCGCAGTCGGCGGTCCTCTCGACGAGACCGCGGTCCGGCGGATCCACCGGCTCAAGACTGGCTCGCTCATTTGCGCATCCGTGCGAACCGGAGGGATCCTCGGCGGCGCGGATGCCGCGACACTGACCGCGCTGCAGGGGTACGGGGAACACGTGGGGCTCGCGTTCCAGATCGTGGACGATATCCTCGATGTCGTCGGAGAGCAAGCCAAGCTCGGTAAGGAAACCGGCAGTGACGCGACGCTGGCCAAGGTGACGTTTCCGTCCGTCTTCGGGCTGGAGCGTTCGCGCCAACTCGCCGAGGAGGCGACCCGGCGCGCCATCGAGGCCCTGGCGCCGGTCGGCGCGCGGGGCGACCGCCTGCGCGAGCTCGCGTTGTTTCTGCTGTCCCGCGAACGATAATGGCCCGCGCCGCGACATCCGGGGACCGGCTCGACCAATGGCTCGTCGTGCACGGGCGCGCCCCGAGCCGCGAAAGGGCCCAGGCCCTGATCATGGCCGGGGCTGTGACCGTGAACGGGCATGCCGCCGACAAACCGGGGCGACGCGTGAGCCCCGACGCCCTCGTGGTCGTGCACGAACCGGCCTGCCCATACGCGAGCCGGGGAGGGCTCAAGTTGGCTCACGCGCTCCGCGCATTCGGCGTGGATGTAAGCGGACGGACGGCTGTGGACCTGGGGGCGAGCACGGGCGGATTCACCGACTGCCTGCTTCAGCATGGTGCGGCTCGCGTCTACGCGGTGGACGTCGGCCGGGGACAGCTGGCGTGGCGTCTTCGGACCGACGCCCGCGTGACCCTGCTGGAAGGGGTGAACGCCCGCTACCTTGAGCCCGCGCGGGTCGGCGGTCCGTGCGACCTGGTCACTGCAGATCTCTCGTTTGTCGGTCTCCGGCTGATCTGGGAGACGATCCGAAAGCTTTTGCGCCCGCGAGGCGACGTCATCGCCCTCGTGAAGCCCCAGTTCGAGGCGGGACGGGGCCACGTCGGTCGAGGGGGCGTCGTGCGCGATCCGGCCGTGCACGCCGTCGTGCTCCGCGACGCGATCGACGCCGCGCACGCACACGGTCTTGCAGCCGTGGCTGCGACCCCGTCGCCCATCACCGGCCCGGCCGGCAACATCGAGTATCTCGTGCACCTGCGTGCCGCCCCGGCGGAACCGCGTCCGGTGGACGTCGGCGCGGTGGTGAGCGAGGCCCACGCCCGGTTCGGCAGGGCGAACGTCCGCGGCCCCCATCCGTCAGACGGGCAGGCGAGGCAGGGACAGGGATGAAAACGGTCGGGCTCCTGATCAACGCCCAGAAACTGGCCACCAATCCAGACGTCGCGCGGCTCGCGCGCGAGGCGATCAGCGCGCTCGGGAAGCGACACGCGTCGGTCGTGGTGAACCAAGCGAGCGCCGCCCTGCTCGAGTGCACGGCACTGAGCGTGCCCGAGCGGGAGCTCTCCGCACTCGCCGACGTCATCATCGTGTTCGGCGGCGACGGGACGATCCTGAGCGCCGCGCGCCAGGCGGCGCCGAAGGGCATTCCGATTCTCGGCGTCAACCTGGGGGGATTCGGGTTCCTCGCCGAGGTCGGCGACGCCGGCGTCGAGGACGCCCTCCACCGGTTGCTCGCGGGCGACTACCATGTCGACGAGCGCATGATGGTCCGCGCCGAGGTGGTACGCGCCGGACGTCCCGTGCACGAGGTGCTCGGACTCAACGATATCGTGGTGACGAAGAGCGGCTACGCGCGCTTGCTGCGGCTCAGGACGTTTGTCAATGGCGAGCACCTGGCAACGTACCTCGCCGACGGGCTCATCGTGGCCACGCCCACGGGCTCGACCGCCTACTCCCTCTCCGCAGGCGGTCCGATCGTCCACCCGGCGGTGGACGTGATGGTGCTCACACCGGTCTGCGCCCACATGCTCAACGCGCGCCCGGTCGTCATCTCGGGCGGCGACACGGTCGTCGTGCGGGTCGACCCGGTTGGCGCGCCGCCGCCTCCCGCGATGCTGACCGTGGATGGGCAGGCGGGATTTTCGCTGGAGGCGGGCGACGAGGTCCGAACCGCCCGGTCGCCGTATCGGACTCGCCTCATCCGGCTCGGACGTGAAGGGTTTTACACGGTCCTGCGGACGAAGCTCTGGTGGGGCGAGCGATGACGCGCAGCCCGCGCCTGCGGGCGGGGAGGGAACGCGGCCGATGACGCAGCAGGGGACCAAGTACATCTTTGTCACCGGCGGAGTGACATCCGCGCTGGGCAAGGGGATCACGTCGGCATCGCTCGGGCGGCTGCTCAAGAGCCGCGGGTGGCGCGTGACCCTTCTCAAGTTCGATCCCTACGTCAATGTGGACGCGGGCACGATGAACCCCTTCCAGCACGGGGAAGTATTCGTGACGGACGACGGCGCCGAGACGGACATGGACCTGGGGCATTACGAGCGCTACGTCGACCAGAACTTGTGCCGCGACAACAACACCACGACCGGGAAGATCTACGGCGCCGTGATCGCACGCGAGCGCCGCGGCGAGTACCTCGGGGGAACCGTTCAGGTCATCCCGCACGTCACGAACGAGATCCGGGACGAGATCACTCGGGTCGCGCGCGAGGCGAACGCGGAGATCATCATCGTCGAGGTGGGCGGCACCGTCGGCGACATCGAAAGCCTGCCGTTTCTCGAGGCGATCAGGCAGTTCCGGCGGCAGATGGGCGAGGCGAACGTAATGTACATCCACGTCTCGCTGATCCCGTACCTGCGCGGCGCCGGTGAGCTGAAGACAAAACCGACGCAGCACAGCGTCAAGGAGCTCCGGGGCATCGGCATCCACCCGGATGCGATCGTTTGCCGGACCGAGCGTCCGCTCAACCGCGGCGTGCGCGAGAAGCTCGCGCTGTTCTGCGACGTCGAGGCGGAGGCCGTGATCCAGGCGATCGATGCGCAGAGCATCTACGAAGTGCCGCTGATTCTGGAAGAGGAAGGACTTGCCCGGCAGGTCGAGCGCCGCCTGCACCTTCCCGTCCGATCGCCGGAGCTGTCGGAATGGCGCCGCATGGTGGAGCGGCTCCTCCATCCTGAGGCGACGATCAAGATCGCACTTGTCGGCAAGTACATGGGCAACGAGGACTCGTACGTCAGCATCGAGGAGGCGCTCCGTCACGGCGGGATCGCCGCCGGGTGCCTGGTGCACATTGTCAAACTGGATTCGGAGGAGCTCGAACTGCTGGACGACGCCACAGTCGCCGCACGGCTGGACGGGTGCAACGGCGTGCTCGTGTGTCCGGGCTTCGGCGCGCGGGGAGTCGAGGGCAAGATCAAGGCCGTGCGGTACGCCCGGGAGCGGTGCGTCCCGTTCTTCGGCGTCTGCTACGGGATGCAGTGGGCGGTCGTCGAGTTTGCCCGACACGTCTGCGGGCTCGGGGGCGCCAACACGACCGAGGTGGATCCCCGGACGCCGCACCCGGTGATCGCGCTGCTGCCCGAACAGCAACAGGTCACCGAGAAGGGCGGTACGATGCGACTCGGCCTGTATCCGTGCCGGCTCGCGCCCGGCTCGCTCGCCCACCTGGCGTACGGGGTCGGCGACGTGCAGGAGCGCCACCGCCACCGGTTCGAGGTCAACAACGACTACCTCCCGGTCTTGACGCGGTATGGTCTCCGCGTGACCGGGCTCTATCAGGAGCGCAACCTGGTGGAGATCATCGAGCTCGCGGACCATCCGTGGTTCCTCGGTACGCAGTTCCACGCGGAGTATCGGTCCCGACCGAATCGACCGCACCCGCTCTATCGTGACTTCGTCGCCGCCGCGCTCCAACACGCCCGCACGACCGCGGAGCGCGAGGAGATGCCGACGCCGATCCTGGCTGCCGATCCCCTCGGGGCGGTTGCAGGTTCGCAGGGGCTCAGCGAGGAGCGCGCCACCTCCGGCGGCGCTTGAATCTCGCACCCGCCGCGGCCGACCGAGGCTTCGGAGGAGGCGGTCCGGGGTGGCGCGAAGCTACCCGGACGGAGTAATGCCGCGGAACCCCGTGGCCACGGGAGGGAGCTGGAATGAGCATCGAGGCCTATGTGGACGGCCGGTTCGTACCCAAGGAGCAGGCGACGGTATCGGTGTACGACCATGGGTTTCTGTACGGGGACGGCGTCTTCGAGGGAATCCGCGCCTATCAGGGCCGCATCTTCAAGCTCCGGGAGCACGTGGAGCGCTTGTTCGAGTCGGCGCACACGCTCGGGATCAAGATTCCGATGACGCGTGAGGCGGTCGCCGACGCGATCGTGGAGACCGTACGCCGAAGTGGGCTCCAGGACGCGTACATCCGTCCTATCGTGTCGCGAGGGAGGGGGGATCTCGGGATCGACCCGCGCAAATGTCCGACCGCGACCGTGGTCATCATCGTCGACACGATCCAACTCTACCCTGAAACGGCGTATCAGAACGGCCTCAAGCTGATCACCACGTCCACGCGGATGCGGCCGCTCGACGTGCTCAACCCCCGGGTCAAGACCTGCAACTACCTGAGCAACATCATGGCGCGGCTCGAGGCCAACCTCGCCGGGGCGGACGAGGGGTTGATGCTGACGGCCGATGGTCACGTCGCGGAGTGCACGGCCGACAATGTCTTTGTAGTCAAGCGCGGCCGGGTGTCCACGCCCCCGGTGCACCTGGGCATTCTGCAGGGAGTCACACGGCAAACCGTACTCGATCTGTGCCACGAGATGGGCATCCCGGCCGAGGAGCAGACGCTTTCGCTCCACGACATCTACACCGCGGACGAGTGCTTCCTGACCGGAACCGGGGCCGAACTCGGGCCTGTGGTGCAGGTCGATGGGCGGACCATCGGCACCGGCAAGCCAGGCCCGATCACGCATCGCGTCCTCAAAGCGTTCCGCGAACTGGCAGCGCGCGAGGGTACGCCCGTACGCGCAACGTCGGGCGCCCCCGCGGGGGAGTGACGCTGCGTCTCGTCGGCAGCCGCCGGGTCTTCGACGGCCAGGTGGTTGGCCTGCGACTGGACGAGATCGAACTGCCGAGCGGCCGGCGGGTGGTTGCCGAGGTCGTCGAGCACCGGGGGGCCGTCGCAATTATCCCGGTGACGGCATCCGGCGAGGTGCTGCTGGTGCGGCAGTTCCGGTATCCCATCGGTCGCGACCTGCTTGAGGTTCCCGCGGGCACAATCGAGCCCGGGGAAGCGGCGGAGGAGTGCGCGCGGCGCGAGCTGGCGGAGGAAGTCGGCCGCGCCGCCGCCCGGTGGGACTGGCTGTTGTCGTTCTATCCCTCGCCCGGCGTGATGACGGAGGAGCTGCACGTATATCTCGCGCGAGACCTCAGCCCGCGCAGGGCGGAACGCGAGGAGGAAGACCTGCGGATCGAGCCGCGGCCCCTCGCGGACGCTCGACGCTTGGTGGCGTCGGGGGAGATTTGCGACGCCAAGTCGATCATCGGGCTGCTCGCCGCGTGCGACAAGCTCGGCGTCGCGCCGTAGCGTATTGCGGTCAACACCCAACGAGGGTCGGCAGGTGTGGATTTGCCTTTTGGGTGAAGTGTCTCCGTGATCCCTGAGCGGCGGCGTGGCGCGCCACCGTTGACCCGCGTGACCGTGATCGTCCTTGACAGTTGCGGCGTCGGCGAGCTGCCCGACGCGGCGCGCTACGGCGACATCGGGTCGAACACCCTGTCACACACCGCGTCGGCGTGCGGGGGGCTCCGGCTGCCCGTTATGGGGCGTCTCGGGCTCGGGCGGATCGTGGCGGTCGACGGCGTGCCGCCTGATCCCGCGCCCGCTGGCGCGTTCGGAAAGATGACGGAGACGGCGGCGGGCAAGGACAGCACGACCGGTCATTGGGAGTTGATGGGCGTTCCGCTGGCCCGCCCGTTCCCGACGTATCCGCACGGGTTTCCGCCAGAGGTGATCGGCGCGTTCGAGGCTAGGATCGGACGGTCCGTCCTGGGCAACCGGCCGGCTTCGGGGACGGCGATCATCGCCGAACTCGGCGAGGAGCACATGCGGACGGGGCGCCCGATCGTGTACACGTCCGCCGACAGCGTGTTTCAGATCGCCGCGCACGAATCGGTGATTCCGGTCGACGAGCTGTACCGCGAGTGCCGGGTTGCGCGGGATGAGGTGCTCGTCGGTCCGCACGCCGTGAGCCGCGTGATCGCCCGGCCGTTTGTCGGGACCCCCGGGGCGTTTATGAGGACGGACCGGAGGAGGGACTTCTCGGTCCCGCCCCCGGAGCCAACGATCCTCGACCGGGTGTGCGAGGCGGGCATGCCGGTCGTCGGTATCGGAAAGATTCCGGACTTGTTCGGCGGGCGCGGCGTCACCGACGCCGTCCACACCCACAGCGACGCCGACGGTCTGGCGCAGACGCAGCGTGCGATGGCGACGGTGCGGACGGGGCTGATCTTCACGAACCTGGTCGACCTCGACACGCTCTACGGCCACCGCAACGACCCCAGGGGCTACGGCCAGGACCTCGAGCGAATCGACGCCGGTCTCGCACCCATTCTTGAAGGCCTCACCCCCGGGGACCTGTTCATCCTCACGGCCGACCATGGGAACGACCCGACGACGTCCAGCACGGATCACTCGCGCGAGTACGTGCCGCTGCTCGTAGCGGGACCCCGCGTGCGGGGTGGGGTGGATCTAGGCGTGCGCGGGACTTTCGCCGACGTCGGCGCGACCGTCGGGGAGGCGCTGGGAACCGTACCACCGCGCGTTGGGGCCAGCGTGCTACGAGAGGTGCTGGTGGCGTGAGCGCGGCGGCACGGCCCGCACCCCATCGTTCCCGCCGCGCGGCGGGCCGCGGGCGAGTCGCGTGAGTCTGCGCGACCGAATCCACGAGGCGGTCGGCGCCATTCGCGCGCGCACCGGCGGGAGCTACCTGGTCCCCCAGATCGGCGTGGTCCTCGGGAGCGGTCTCGGCGGCCTCGCCGATGCCGTGGACACTCATGCGATACTGACGTACGCAGAGATCCCGCACTTCCCTGCGCCGACAGCGGAGGGACACCGCGGCCGGCTGGTCCTGGGGAGGTTGGAGGAGCGCGGCGTTGCGGTGCTCCAGGGGCGCGTGCATCTCTACGAGGGCAACGCTCCTGAACAGGTGGCGTTTCCGATCCGCGTGCTCGGCGCGCTCGGCGTCCGCACGTTGATCGTGACCAATGCCGCGGGAGGCCTGAATCCGCGTTTTCGCGCCGGTGACCTGATGTTGATTCGGGATCACATCAACTTCACCGGGACAAATCCTCTGGTCGGGCCAAACGACGCCGAGTTGGGGCCGCGGTTTCCCGATATGTCGGCCGCCTACGATCCCGCGCTGCGCTTGGCGGCCCTCGCCGCCGCGCAGGCGGAGCGGCTCACTCTCCACGAGGGGATCTACGCCGGCGTGCTCGGGCCGTCGTACGAGACGCCCGCCGAAGTGGAGATGCTGGCACATTGGGGCGCCGACGCGGTCGGGATGTCGACGGTGCCGGAAGTGATCGTCGCGAGGCACGCCCGCCTGCGCGTGCTCGGGATCAGCGTGATCACCAACGCGGCCGCACGCGTCGGGACCGTTGCCGGCCCGGTGACCCACGAGGAGGTCCTGGCCGTCGCGGATGGTGCGGGGCTCCGCCTCGTGCGGCTGGTGCGGCGCATCGTCCGCGATCTTCCGGATCCTGCTGCGGGCTGACCGGCCGCGAGCCGCAAGACGCCCAACCCAGCACCACAAGTCTTGCGGACTCCTCCAG
>DASPUZ010000050.1:0-84986 GCA_035622635.1 bacterium
ATCCATATCTGGTCGGGACGAGCGAAGGCCGCGCCGTTCTCGATTCCCTGCGCGCGGCGCGATATCTGGCCGGCAATAGTGCGGGATCCCGGGTCGCGCTCTGGGGCCACTCGCAAGGCGGGCAGGCGGTGCTCTTCGCCGCGCGTCTCGCCCGTTCGTATGCGCCCGAGCTCCACCTCGTGGGCGTAGCGGCTGCTGCGCCCGCCACGGAACTCGGGGTCTTGATGCGCAACAACTTCACGACCCCGGGCGGGAAGAACCTTCTTGCCATTACACTATGGTCCTGGTCACGCGTGTTCGGTGCTCCAATCGACCAAGTCGTTGACCCTGCCGCCATGCCCACCGTGAACAAGCTTGCCAACTTCTGTCTCGGATCGTCGGTCGACATCCAGCCGCGCAGAGCGGCCGAGCAAACCTTGCAACAGCGCTTCCTCGAGGTCAGCGATGTGACCGACGTCGAGCCGTGGCGCACGCTCCTCGCCGAGAATACCGTCGGGGCCCTCCCGCCAGCGATCCCAGTCTTTCTGGCCCAGGGAACCAACGACGATACGGTTTCTCCACCGGTGACTCGCGACTATATGCGACGTTTGTGCGTGGCAGGGAGCAAGGTTCGCTTGCTGATGCTGCAAGGTGCGAATCATGCGTGGATCGCGAGAGACGCTGCCGGCGCAGCGATTGATTGGATCGCGCAACGGTTCTCCGGGGCAGCTGCTCCCAGCGACTGTTCACGATAATACGCATTCCTATTCAGAGCAAGAAGCTGAATGCGTATCATGCCTACCAACGCAAGCAGGAAGGAGGTTCCGCTAACACCAGGCACCGGGTACCATCTTGTAAATTGACGTGGCTCGAGATGAACCAAAGCGGGGGGTTACGATGTCATGAAGTTTCTCGCGTGTTCAATCCGCAAGACTCGCAGGGCAACACTTACGGCATTTGCGCTTGGAATGACCATCGCGGTTGCGACCGTGGGCCTCGCGCAAACTCCTCACAAGTACGCGACACAGACACCGCCGGGGATCGCTGCGTCGGCCGAGGTCAACACGCGGTTGGGAGTCCTGCGGTTTACCAACGGCTTCCCGGACAATGCGACCGTCCAACTACTCTACGACAATCTCGATTTCCAGCGAGCCGTTCAAGCGTACTTGATGGCGATCGCTGCAGTGAATCAGGCTGGGATGCGCGAGGGTCTGCGACGTTGGGGCCCAGACAATCAGACGGACGTTATTTGGGAGAACATGGTTGATGCGCGAACGATCGAGTTAACGGCGAACAGTAACATAGTTTACAGTTTCCTCTGGCTCGACACTCACAAGGGACCGCTTGTCATCGAAACGCCTCCAGGTTCGGACGGTGGCATCGACGATTTTTGGTACCGATGGGTCACCGACACTGGACTGACTGGCCCGGACAAAGGCAAAGGTGGGAAGTACGTCCTCCTGCCGCCGGATTACAAAGGAGCCGTCCCGTCTGGCTACTTCGTTGTGCGATCGCGCACGTACGGAAACTGGTTTGCCTTCCGCAGTTTCCTCGTCAACGGGATGACGACACCGGCGGTGGCCCTCGTCAAGAGGACGTTAAGGATTTACCCGTTGGGTCGTGCTGCCGCTGCGCCGCCGATGAGATTTGTGAACGCCTCGGGAGTGTATTCGAACTTCGTGGCTCCGGCGGATTATCGGTTTTGGGAACTCCTGAACCAGGTCGTTCAGGAAGAGCCGAGTGACTCGTTGGATGCGAACACGCTAGGGCTCTACGCGTCGATCGGAATCGTTAAGGGGCGACCGTTCGCGCCCGGCGCGCGCATGAGGCAGATTCTGACCGAAGCGGCGGCGGTGGGAGATGGGACGGCGCGCGCAATCGCTTTCAGAACCCGCGAGCAGGCCGCGTACTACTACCCTCACAGCGCCTGGCGTAGGCCGTTCACGGGCGGCTATCAATTCAATGTGATACCTGGGGTGCGCGACTTAGATGCGTACGTCACGTACTCCTGGTTGGCCACGGGTGTCACGCCCGCGATGGAAGCAGGGTCGGTTGGTCAAGGGGCCCAGGCCGCGTGGGCTGCGGTCGACGCGTCCGGCGCGCCGCTCGACGGCGCGAAGTTCTACCGGCTGCACCTGCCCGCCCCCATTCCCGCCAAGACGTACTGGTCCATCATGGTCTACGACAACCAGTTGCGTTCGATGTTGCAGACGGACCAGCGCCTGCCTGCGGTCAGTAGCATGTCGGATAGTTTGGCCGTCAACTCAGATCATTCGATCGACATCTACTTCGGTCCCACGCCTCCGACCGGCAAACGTAATTGGGTGCAGACGCTGCCGGGTCAGGGCTGGAACGTGATACTGCGTCTCTGGGAGCCTCTGGAGCCATGGTTTGACCAGACGTGGCGGCCGGGAGAGATTGAGCCACTGCCATAGATCACACTGGAGCCGGAAGCGAACCCGGATCCACACGCCGCCGGCGCGCGGGGACTGCGCCGGCGGCGTTCTGCTCTTAAGTATCAAAGAGCTTGGGGACCCAACCCTCGGGCCCTACAAGAGCGCGGTGCTGGCTTAGGCGGGGTTGATAAGTCTTCCATCTTGCACCAGTTCAAGCCTGACATTTTCTTCGACGGCCAACGCAGCCACTTGAAATCAGCAGCTCGCGTGGCGCCGTCGGCGCAGGTGCCCGGCAGCGCTCCCACGACCTCGACCTCGACCGCGCCCAGAGCGCACGGACCATCTACGGGACGTAATCCATAGCAGGGATTCGGCCGCTCGCCGCGGACCCTCCGGGGGCGCCGGGGGGTGCGCGCTTCGGTCTATCGTGATCGGTCATTTCGGAGCATCGTGATCACCTGTTTCGGTCGATCGTGATCACGCGTTTCGGCATCATGATCACTCGTTTCGGAGCATCGTGATCACCCCGAACGCCTGATCGAGCTTGTCCTCCGGCTGGTATCGTGAACCGGGGGCGACAAGAGACCGACACTTCGCGGACGCTGGGTAGTCGGACACAGTCACGCCCCGAGGAGGGGCGATGGCGACCAAGCGACTATCCATGCGACAGACGCGCGAGATTCTCCGTCAAAAGTTCCTGCTGGGACGCAGTCACCGGGACATCGCCCGGAGCCTGGGGATCAGCGTCGGCGCCGTCGGGATGGCGGCGTCCCGCGCCCGCGTGGCGGGCTTGGACTGGCCCCAAGTCGAGACCGTGGCCGACGATGTGCTGGACGCCCGCCTCTACCGGCGTGCCCCGCTGCCGACCGGCGAGCGTCCCGTGCCGGACTGCCCCTACCTTCATATTGAACTCCGCAAGCCAGGCGTCACACTGCAACTGTTGCACGAGGAGTACTTGCAGCAACATCCCGCCACTGGCTATCGATACACCCAGGTCTGCGCTCTCTATAACCGCTGGCTGCACCGACATCGTCTCACGATGCGCCAGCACCACCGCGCCGGGGAGAAACTCTTCGTCGACTACTCGGGCAAGAAACCCCACTACATTGATCCCGTGAGCGGTGCGATCGTCGAGGTCGAGTTGTTCGTCGCAGTCCTCGGCGCTTCCAACTATACGTATGCGGAAGCCACCCGCACGCAGCAAGGGCCGGACTGGATCGGCAGTCATGAGCGGGCCTTCGCCTTCCTGACCGGGGTCCCCGAAGCGGTGGTGTGCGACTGTTTGAAGAGTGGAGTCGTCGTGCCCTGCCGCTACGAGCCCGGGCTACAGCGGACATACGAGGACCTCATCCGCCATTATGGCGCGGTGATCTTGCCGGCGCGGCCGGGCGCGAGCCGGGACAAGGCGAAAGTGGAAGCCGGCGTGTTGGTCGCCCAACGGTGGATCCTCGCCCGACTGCGGCACGAAACGTTCTTCTCGCTCGAGGCCCTCAACGCGCGCATCGCCGAGCTCGTCGAGGAGTTGAACCGTCGGATCATGCGTCTGTATCGCGCGAGCCGGCGGGAGCTCTTCACGCGCCTCGATCAGCCCGCGCTCCGCCTGCTGCCGACGCTACCCTTCGTGTATGGCGAGTGGAAGGTCGCGCGCGTCAACGTCGACTATCATATCGAGCTTCAGGGCCACTATTACTCCACGCCCTTCGCGCTCGTTCATGAGACCGTCGACGTGCGCTTCACGGCCGCCACGGTCGAGATCTTCCATCGCGGGCAGCGCGTCGCCGCCCACCGCCGCAGCTTCGTCCGGGGCGCGCACACCACCATTACCGCCCATATGCCCAAAGCCCATCAGGCGCATTTGGAGTGGACGCCCTCGCGGATCCTCGACTGGGCCCAGAACACGGGGCCTGAGACGCATGCCCTCGTCGATGCGATCCTCAAGGATCGGCCGCACCCGGAACAAGGCTACCGGTCGTGTCTGGGGCTGTTTCGTCTCGGCCATCGCTACGGCACGGCGCGGCTCGAGGCCGCCTGTGCACGAGCGCGGGCGGTCGGCGCACGCTCCTACCGGCAGGTCGAGGCCATCCTCAAACGCGGACTCGATCGAACGCCGCTGCCGGTGCAGACGTCTCTCGTCCCGGTCCCAACGCTCCAGCACGAGCATCTGCGCGGCCCCGAGTATTACCAATAACGCGCAAAGGAGAGGCCCATGCTGACCAGTCCGACGGTCGAGAAACTGCGCGCACTCCGACTCCACGCCATGGTCACCGCGTGGGAGGCGCAACAACAAGACCCGAGCATCACGGCGCTGGCCTTTGATGAACGACTCGCACTCCTCGTCGACGCGGAATGGCTGGCCCGGGAGAATCGGCGCCTGGCGCGGGCGCTGCAAGAAGCCAAACTGCGTCCGAGCCATGCTTGTCTCGAGGCCATTGACTATACTGCACGACGCGGACTCGAGCGCAGCCAGATCCGCCAACTCGCCACCTGCCGATGGGTCGCCGAACATCAAGCCGTGATCGTCTACGGCGCCTGCGGCACCGGCAAACGCTTCCTGGCGTGTGCGCTGGCCCATCAGGCCTGCCGGAAAGGCTATCGGGCACTGTACTGGCGCATCTCACGGCTCCTGCATGAACTCACGCTCGCGCGCGCCGCGGGGACGTATCCGCGGCTCCTGCTCCGGCTCGCCCGGGCCGATGTCCTCGTGCTCGACGACTGGGGGCTAACGCCGGTCGGCGACCAGGACCGGCAGGATCTCCTCGAGATCCTCGAGGATCGCTACGATCTCCGGGCGACCATCATCACCAGCCAACTCGCTCCAGCGCTGTGGCATGACTACCTGGGGCATCCGACCCTGGCCGATGCCATCTGCGATCGCGTCCTGCACCACGCGCACCGCATCGAGCTCAAGGGGGAGTCCATGCGAAAGGTCCGCCCCAAGCCGGCGCAGGAGGGGTAGCCCGATGCCTTCCCGCTCTCCTGGAATGCGTCTACGGACCTTCCAGAGGCCAGGGTTTCACCTGACCAGCGAGGAGGTCATCCCAAATACACTGGCATCCGCGCGATCGCCCCCCAACGCGCGGTACTCGCCAACAGAACGGAGGAAGCACAGCCAGAAACTCGAAATGCCTACCGAAAGGGAGGTGAATGTCGCTCGTCCGGCCCAGCGTCGCGTTGCTCCGAGATCGTCGCTCCGCTCCGATCACGATCACCGAAACAGGTGATCACGATGATGGTATGTAAGCGCTGCGCCTCCTCGAGGGTACCACTGGTACCCTCGTACCAAGGACCGCAACCAAGGTACAAGAGGAGGCGCAGATGCAGTATATCTCGTTCGACGCTCACAAGCACTATACGCTCGCGTGTGTCGAGCGACAGGCTGGCGGGATCATGCGGGAGGTACGGTTGGAACATCAACGTGGTGCCATTCAGACATTCTTGCGTCAGTGGGATGCTGGCTCGCCCGTCGCAATCGAAACCATCGGCAACTGGTACTGGCTCGTTGATGAGATCGAAGCAGCAGGCATGGTCCCGTGCTTGGTGCACGCACGAAAAGCGAAGCTGATGCTGGGCATGATCAACAAAACTGACAAACTCGATGCGCGCGGCTTGAATCGTCTTCAGCGAACCGGGACCCTACCGACGGTCTGGATCCCGCCGGCGGAAGTGCGGGATCAGCGGGACCTTCCGCGGACCCGCATGGTGCTCGCCCGCACGCGGACGCGTCTGAAGAACCGGATCCATGCGACCCTTGCGAAGTATGCGCTCAGTGTGAAAGACGTGAGTGATCTATTCGGCAAGCAAGGACGCGAACTGCTCACGCCGCTTATGAGGCAGTTGCCTGTGCATACGCGGTTCGCGACCGAGCGATTGTTGGAAGAGCTCGACGAGGTCGAAGCACACATTTGCCAGTTTGAAGATCGGATGCGGCAGGTCTTCAAGACAACGCCGGCCTTCCAGCTCCTCATGACGCTTCCCGGAGTGGGATTTATCTTGAGCGTCGTCATCCTGCTGGAGGTAGGAGACGTCCGCCGCTTTCCCAATGCGGAACACCTTGCGGGCTACGCCGGAACGACTCCTCGGGTCGACGCCAGCGGCGGCAAGATTCGATTCGGGCGAATTCGGCCTGACGTCAATCACTACTTGAAATGGGCCTACCTTGAGGCCGCCAATGTCATCTGCATGCATCAGCAAGATTGGCCTACGCGCCACGTCGTTCGACTCTATCAACGCGTCGCCCATCGCCGCGGGCATCCAAAGGGACTAACTGCCGTGGCCCGCCATCTGGCGGAAGCAACCTACTGGATCCTGACAAAGGAGGAAGCGTACCGCGAACCCAGGCATCGCCCGAACGCGTCCACGAAGGCGTAAGCGCGCTCGCTCCATGAGCTCACGAAGCTCGTACAATGATTGCGACACGCCTTCGGAACACCCTCATGCAGCTCGTAAGGGCGTAGATATGACTCCGACGCAAACGGGCACCGAGGTGCATGGACGCGGTTACGGTGGACAGTAACGAATTCGCACGGCTGGACAAGCAACAGTATATGAGCGAGGTGAACTGAGCGGACCTACGAGGTTGGTGATCACGAGTTCTCCGCCGGAGAAGGGGAACAGGCGCCTGCCGACCCACCGGGCTTATATCTCCTGCTCCCACGGCCGTCAACGGCAAGGCCTGCGGCTCGCTTCGCGACCGTTGACCGCCTCGTCGCAGGAGAAAAGTGCTCGTTTATGGCCGGCAGGTCGGGGAACGGCGTTGAATCGTGAAAACGGGTGCTTGACAGGCGCGGCGCTTACAGATATGGAGCGAAATCAGTGATCACGATCACCGAAATACGCAGCTCCTTCTGAGTCAACGTGATCGTCTCCCTGGACATGGTGCCAGGATGACAGATTCACTGAGCTATTAGCCTATGACAAAATCATTGAGCTATTACATCTGACCGAATCACGACTTGACTCCATCGTCTCCCGTCAGGTATAACGCCTAAGGCTAACGCAACGCGAGCCCGTGCTGTGCTGACTCGTTCAGTGGTTCCAGCAAGTCGGGTCCATTGTTGGCCGCCGTGTTCACGTTCCTGCTCACGGGCCACATGCGGAGAATTACCTCGCGTGGGGAACGCAGGAGGGTCTTGGGATCACCCTCTGCTTCACCTAACCACACACCCCAATCCGACTCCTCCAGGATCACTGGCACCACGATGATGAATTGTCACCATCTCGCCCCGGGCTTCCGTCGTCACGATTGTGAAGGTGGAGGTCGATGTGACTGTCAGGGTCGTGCCACGATTCCCACAACCCCGCGAGGGCTAACGGGTTCCCGTCAGTAAGAGCGATCGCATACGGCTGTTTCTGCTTATGGTCGGGGATTTCCACTCGTAGAAGTTGTCAGCGGGGACCAGGCATCGGCGCTTCTCGAACGCGTCCCGGAACATGCCCGACGTGACGGTCTCGGTGCGCGCGTTATCGGGCGGTGAGAATGCAGCGGGCCCGTAGCTCAGCGCGACAGGAACCCCCCACTGCAACAATTCCAGTCGACGATCGCCGGTGTCGGGGTCGCGCAGCACTACCATCGTCCGCTGGCTGGGCGCGAGATTCCACGTCGGTTCGATACGTGGATCCGGCTCGTAGTCCGCCCGGAACATCTGGGCGACGAGCCCGGGAATCAGATAGATCCCGAACCGCCCGCACACTACGAGATCCGCGTGACCACGCGATCCTGGAAGCGAATCGACGGGTGCACCGGGTCCGCGCTGTCGAGCGTCCGGAACCAATTGGCAAACTCCAGCCGCGGCTCAACGGCGTGCGCCACGTCGAACAGGGCATCGACGCCCAGATTGTCAAACGCCTTCTCCCATGCCGGCCCGAACTCGGGCTCGATACCCCGCTCCTCCAGCGCGGCCTGGGCAAACTCGAGAAGCGCGCGGAACGCCAGTTGGTCGGCCACGCACGTCGGCCGATACGGCTCGGAACTCCAGAGCTGCGCGCTCACAGTCAAGAAACACGTGAGGAACTGCCTCCCGAAGGCGTCGTCGTAGCGCGCCCGATAGCGGGCGGGCAGGTATTCGGCCAGCCACGTGTCCTCGTAGCTGATACCTCGTTTCAGGTCGTTGACGGCGTCGAAGAAGAACCGGGTGAGCAGCAGGGCAGAATCCTGTAGCGCCGTTGCGTGAGACTCGGAGAGTGCCGATATTTGCAGAGCCTTCGTGTTAACGGCCACGCGCCACCCCCGCGAAAGTCAACATTGTGGCCAGTATCGCATACCGAACCTGTGTTCGCAAGAAATCGGGCCTGCCGCGCTTCGGGCCGGCTTGGACGGAACCCTCGTGGGCGAGTTTCGGGGCAGTCTAAAGGGCCTGCTGTCTCTCGAGCCCAGGAGGCCCTCGTAGCTTATCGTTGGTAACGGGGGCTCGATCCGCACGATCAGGACACCTTGCGCCCCTCGAAATCTTGGTCACTTAGCCCGAGCGCCGTCGGGGTCTAGCCCAGGGAACAAAGGAGGCACGAGCCGCCATGACAGGCCATGCGTCGCCGTCACGTGCGCTTCGCTCGCCGCTGCGCCGGCTGCGTCCGTCTATTGCGCCAGAATCGATCTCCAGTTTCGCGACTCTCTTGCAACAGCGCCACTAGCTCACCTGACCGGAGACGTGCCCTGATCCCCGGGACATCCAAGGGGGAGCTTGCGCCAACGGCCGGCTGCACGACAAACAGTTGTCCGTCCCGCCGGCGAATCTGGACCTGACCTTCCCGTCGCGACTGCTCCAGCAGGCTCGCGAGTCGTTGCCGGGCTTCGGAATAAGTGTAGACCTTCACGGTATGACCTCCCATACTTGCAACCCCAGTTGAGCCGCTGCGCCCCTAAGGCGGTTATCGATCGTCAAGAGAGGCACGCGGTACGCTCGGACCGCCTCCAGAACATAAGCATCGTAGGCGTAGAGCCCAAGTTGCTCCGCCAACTCGAGCGCCTTGTCAACCACGATAGAGACCGAGCGCAGCGGGACTCGTTCGAATGACGTCCAGGCCTCCCGGACCTGTCTAGCGCTGAGGCGCTTGCGGCGGAAACCGGCGATGAGTGCTTTCCCAACTTCCCATGGGACTGAGCCGGGGACCAGCAGCGCCGCGCCCTGCGTACGAGTAATCAACGCGGGACGCTCCGGCTCGTCAAGCAGCACCGCGAGCAACGCCGACGTATCGACCACAAGCTCGGTGATCGACATATCCATGTACAATTGTACAATAGCATTGCGTGTACTGGAGCGTCAAGTTGAAGAACGACAAGAGGACTCGCTCGGTGTCACCCAAACGAGTCCTCTCAGTAAACTTGGTAGCGGGGGGAGGATTTGAACCTCCGACCTTCGGGTTATGAGCCCGACGAGCTACCGGACTGCTCCACCCCGCGTCGCCATCGTACGCAATCACGTAGGGCACCCTCAATTATACCAACGTCAAGAGCCGTGTCAAACGACCGCGCATTGGGAACATGGGAATTGGTGCGGGTGATGGAATCGGAGCGCGCGGCACCATACGTGCCACCGCGGTATACTCTAGACACGCACATTGCCGGAAAGCGGGCTTGTTGTGGACCAACCCGGGCGGTCCGTCCCAAACGGAGGCGACCCGCCGGCATGGGGAGTCACTGCTGGACAGCCTGAGGGACGTGTGGTGGAGTGGATATGTCTCAATGGTCTGTCGATTCAGGAACCCCAGCTATGCTTCCATGAGCACTCCCCACAACAGGTCGGCCTCGCTGACCTCGATCGGCTGCCCACCGAGCCGCTCAAGCACGTCGTGGAGCACCAGAGCACCGGCGATGATCACGTCGGCCCGCTCCGGTTGAAGCCCCGGCAGGGCCCGCCGTGCGCTCAGAGAGAGCGCCCGCAGCGCGTCGAGCGTCTCGACGATCTGGGGAAGCGTGAGTCGATATCCATGCACCCGGTCGGGATCGTAGAGCGCAAGCCTTTGGGCGAGCGCCGCCATCGTGGTGATTGTACCGCCCACCCCGACCACCGAGTCGAGCTCCCAGCGGATCCGGTCCAGTAGCGGGCCGAGAGTGTCGGCCACGTACGCTCGGAGCGCAGCCACTTCTTGTTCCTTGGGGGGATCGTGGGAGAGGAACCGATGGGTGAGCACTACACATCCCAACGGGAAGCTGTGGCTCTCCTCGACGCCGCTCGGGGTACCACGTGTCAGCTCGACGCTGCCGCCCCCGATGTCGAGCACCAGGGTCTCCGAATCGGCTGCACGGTGACCAAGGCCCGCGATCGCCCCCAGGAATCCGAGGCGGGCCTCCTCCCCGCCGGTCAGGACCCGCACAGGACGAGCAACCCGTTTCGACAGCACCTCTGGATTGCGGGCGGCGCGCATTGCATAGGTGGCGAATACCACGGGCGTCGCGGCGCCGGCATCCTCGGCCATCCCGACAAACTCCGCCACCACCGCAGCTGTGCGCTCGGCCGCCGCCTCGCGAATGGACCCGTCCGCGGCCAAGCCTTCGCCGAGGCGCGTGATGACGAGACGGCGCAGAACGGGGCGCAGTGGTGGTCCAGGGCAGCGCACGCCTGGTGCGGCTGACGATGGCTTGAGAAGATCGGCGACGAACAGACGTACGGAGTTGGTGCCGATGTCGATCGCTGCGCGCCGAGACACGCGATGACTCAGAACATTCTCAGGAGCCGGTGGAGGCGATCCCGCAGCGCGGGCGGCGCCTGCTCGCAACCGCATGAGCGCCGCAGCAGCGCCCGGAGGCGCCGCTCAAACTCGGCCTTGGAGAAACACTCGCGGCACTCCCGCAGATGCTGCTCCACCTCTGCCACCGCATCTCCTTCAAGTTCGCGGTCGAGATACTGCCACAGCTTCTCCACTGCCTCGTTGCAGTTCATGTCTCCGCTCCCCCGACAACATGCCGGTCACGCACGAACTCGGCGAGCCGCCGCTTGAGTGCGTGCCGCCTGCGGGACAGACGAGACATGACCATTCCCATGCGCATCCATAACGAAAACGCCGATGCCACGCGTCAGATTCCTCGGCAAGACGCGCCGGAAGCACCCCTCGGGGTGCCTCCGCACAAACCCCGTCGTCCTTCGATCGTGCGTACTCGCGCGCTCACGCCTCCCCGGCAGGGACGAGCGCGGAACGCACGATGTCCGCCAGTGTCGTCCGGTTGAGAACTGCCTCGGTCGCAGCTTTCACCGCCTGCCACACGGGGCGCAGGCCACATCCAGGCGCAAAGATGCAGCGCACGTCCGCCTCGTCCACGCACAACCAGGGGGCAACACTGCCCTCCAGGATCAAGAACGCCTCTCCGATCGTGATCCGCTCCGGGGGGCGCGCAAGCACGTGCCCACCGCTCGGTCCACGCTTGCTCTGGACGAGCCCCGCACGACGAAGTGTTGTCATCAGCTGGTTCAGGTAAGGCTCGGGAAGTCTCTGGCGACGCGCGATGTCGTGACTCTGCACAGGACCTTCGCCGTAGTGCTGCGCAAGGTCGACCAGTGCACGAATGCCGTACTCGGCCCGCGAACTGACCTTCATGTCACCACCACTTCCTCTTCCATGACGTCCCGGATCGGTTGCCGGTTTTCGTCCATGGCGACGGTTCCGTTTCCGTCAACTCGGTCGGTGATGCGAAATGCCCGCACGTCCACGCGGGCTGGATTGGCAAGCGAAATGATCACATAGCAGGGACTCTGCCACAACGCCAGCATCCGGTCGGTTGCGCTCGGATGCGCCGGCGTTGCCGGGTGTGAGTGGTAGATGCCCACGATCTCCCATCCCCGCTCTCGTTCCAGCCGCATCGCCTCGAGCTGCGCTTCGTCGTCGACGTGGTAGTAACGTCGCGGGTCACGAGGCTGCGGGAGTTCGGCGGCCTTGTTCCGCGCGCGCAACACGTGCGCAACGGCGTCGCCCGTCCCCAGCAAGAGACCGCAGCATTCGTTTGGGGCCTCCTCGCGCGCCTGCGCGACCATTTGCTCCAATTGTGCTCGTGTCAGCCGCACCGTCAAGCGGCACAACGCCTCCCCTCGCTTCATTCTACCCGAATCGGGCACCCCCGGGAAGTCCGCGCGGGTGGAACAAGCCGGGATGAGCCAGCCGCGGTATCTTGCAGACGGTCAGGCGGATCGCGTTCCCTATCGCGCCGTGGCGCTTCGCCACAGCGGCGTGCTGAGGTACCGATCTCCCCCGTCGGGGGCGATCACCACGACCACACCGGTGCTCAGTTCGTGCGCCACGCGGAGCGCCCCGACCACCGCGGCGCCTGCGGACTCGCCCACGAAACATCCCTCCTCGCGGGCGAGCCGGCGCGCCATCGCGTACCCGTCTTCGGTGGAGACCGACAGCTTGCGGTCGTGGACCGCCGGATCGTAGATTCCTGGCACAATCGAACTCGCGATGTGCTTCAACCCTTCGAGTCCGTGAAGCGGTACGTCCGGCTCGACGGCCACGACGCGGATGCGTGGATCCGCGTCATGCAACCGGCGGCCGGCACCTACCAGAGTACCAGTCGTTCCGAGCCCCGCCACGAAATGAGTCACACGCCCCCGCGTCTGCTCGAGGATCTCGGCTCCGGTGGTGTCGTAGTGCGCACGCCAGTTCGATGGATTGTTGTACTGGTCGGGCTTGAAGTAGCGGCCCGGATCGCTCTCGTAGACTTCCCGTGCAAGCAGGATCGCTCCGTCGCTGCCCTCGAGCGGATCGGACAGCGTGACCCGTGCCCCGTATGCCGCAACGATGCGCCGGCGCTCCTCGCTCGCGCTCGCTGGCATGACGAGGTGCACCGGATACCCCTTGATCGCGCCGATCATCGCATACGCGATCCCGGCGTTCCCTGAGGTCGAATCGAGGATGGTCTTACCCGGCGTAAGGCGCCCGTCACCCTCGGCGTCGGTGATCATGCGGAGCACCGGACGGTCCTTCACGGAACCGCCAGGGTTCAGCCACTCGGCCTTGAGATAGACTTCGACGGCGGCGGCCACACCCCGGATCACTCGACCCAGGCGTACGAGTGGGGTCCTGCCTATCCGCTCCAGCAGGGACGCCTCGCGATCACGGACCGCGCCGGACGCCGGTTGATGTTCGCTACTCATCGAACAAGAAGGTCGGTTCGGCGTAATATCGCACGCCCTGCACCAACCAGCGACGGCGCACGGTCGCGTCGAGATCCGCCTGCTTGTGCTCGCGGTCAGCGGGGTCCGTGAGCCAGTCGAGCGGAGTATTCAACCGGAGTACGCGGCCGGGGATGAGGTGACGGGTGATCCCGGCTGGAAGGCGTCCGGAGCCGGACGCCAACCGGATGATGTCGCCCTTAGAGAAGGGAGGAAACACGATGAGCGTACCCGGACCATAGGCGGCGAGGGATTCGAGAACGCCGGTCTCCACCCGATAGATCTCGCCTTTGTCCCGATATAGCGCGACGAGTCTCGACAGCAGTGGCGCCGCCTCGACCCCGTCGCAAGTTCCAAGCAGCGCTACGCCTTCCTCGTCGGCGACGATCGCCGCGGCCCGGCCGCCGGCAAGGTCCGCCTCCGCAGAAGCCATGGCCGCCCCCGGGAGCGGCCGCGCCTCGCCGGTCGCCGTTATGTGCTGCCTGAGCCCGGGCTCACCGCACACGTAATGCCGCCACGTGGAGAGCAGAATCTCCGGCCGCGCATAGTCCACCACGTGTACGACGACGTACGCCACTCCAAGCGCTCCGAGCGCCGTCACCCGGTTCGCGCCGTCGAGGACGACGGCGCGGCCGTCTGGCAACGGCGCAACGACCGGTGGATTGCGCAACAGGCCATCCCGCTGGAACGCCTCGCACAGCCGGGCCACGCGTCCCGGCTCCGGCTCCTCATGCAGGAGCAGCCGCGGCGTCTCAAGGACGCGCAACACCGGGGACGCGCGCGTAGCGTGTGGGCGTGGTCGGACGGAGACACCCATCCGCTAGCCCACCTGGAGCGTTCGGCGGAGAGTCGCACCTCCGGAGCTAGGAGCGACGGGATGCCGGCGGCCGGGCATCTCCGCGCGGCAGCCGCCTCCGGCCATCGCCGGAATGATCGAGATCTCGTCGTCCTCGCCCAGCGGCGTGGCCGGACCCTGCAGGGACCGGATCTCCGTGCCGTTGACAAAGACATTGATGAAGCTGCGCACCTCGCCGGAGGCCTCCCGTAGTTGTTCGCGGAGTCCTGGGTACTGCCGCTCGACCGAGAGGAGAGCCTCTTCCACCGTGCGCCCCTCGGCCGCGACCTTGGTCTGGCCGTGGGCCAGGCGGCGAAGCGGCGTCGGCAGATAGACCTGTGCCATGCGACCCTCACCTCCCCAGAAACGTTCGGAAAATCCGCAGCCGCGGTGACGGGCGCCGCGGCTGCTTTCATGCTGCATGGAAACGAGGGCACGACGCCCCAGTGCCTAGTCCCGGCGACACACCTCCGCCGGGCGGTACTCACTCGTACAGATGCAGGCTGGTATCCTCATCATGTCCGATTATGACAAACGCCCCGACGGCGGTCATGATTCCATGCAGGGCCTCCGGGGGCGGACGCGGAACGGTTGGGCACCGTCAAGATCGTCACGGCATACCGGCGCCTGTGGATGGATCTCTCCACGGAACCGGTGGCGGAGTGCCTGCGGGCGTTCGAGAACAATCCGGCCATTCTGCTACTGCCACCGCACACGCGCTTCCACGATCCCGGCGGGCCGCTGGTTCGCTCCCGACCCGGCACGCCGTGATCCGGGATGCGCCAGCTGCGACGTGCGGGCTGCCCTTTGCCAAGACCACCGTGCCGGCGCTCGCCGGCGTTCAGCCGCACGACTGGATCTGCCTTCTGCCCAGTCGAGGAGTCGCTGGAACCTTTCTGACGCCGAGCTGCACACTTTCGAGCGCAGCGGGCACTCGCCGCGGGCCGAGAAACAGGATGCGCCGTTTTGGGCCCTGCGCCGATTTCTCGATCCCCTGAGGTAATCCTGATCCCGCTGTCAGTCGCCGAGCGGATTGACCGGCCGGCCGTCTTCACGCACCTCGAAGAACAGGTGCGGGCCGGTGCTCCATCCCGTGCTCCCGATGCGGGCGATGACGTCGCCGCGGTCCACGTGCTCTCCGACATGCACGCTGTAGGACGAGAGGTGCGAGTACGTCGTGGACAGCCCGTTCCCGTGGTCGAGAATCACCAGCATCCCGTAGCCTCGCATCCACCCCGTGAAGATCACTGTGCCCGCCGCGGCGGCGTGGATCGGTGTCCCCCAGGGGACTGCGATGTCGATCCCCGTGTGGAACTCGCGGGTGCCGAAGATAGGGTGAATCCGCCAGCCGTATCCGGAACTGATGGGTCCCACCACAGGCCACAGGAGTGCGCCACCGCGAAGCGTCGGAATCGGACCGACATGCACGCGGCCAGTGGAGCGCCTGATGATGTCGGTGATCCTGAGAGATTCCGCCTCAAGCTCCCGGATCGCTTCCTCCTCCGCCGCCCGCTGCGAGCGAATGCGGGTCAGAAGGTCCCGGCGTTCAGCGGCCAACTGGGCTGTTTGAGCCCGGCTGACGGCCCACTGGACCTGCTCCTCGGCAAGATGTCGCTCTCGCTCGGTCAATGCCGCCTGCTCTTCGCTTCGCCGCGTCTGTTCCGAACTCACCTGTTGGTACAATTGGACATCGTGGTTGATGATGACGCCAAGCAAGTACGAGCGCGACACAAAATCACGGAAGTCGGTGGCCCCGAGCAACACATCCAGATAGCCGAGCGGGCCACGTTCGTAGAACGCCCGCAGACGGGCGCCCATCAACTCCTCGTGAATCTCGAGCTGCTTCGACACTGCGGCGAGCGATTGCGTAGCCTGGACGACGGCCGTGCGCGTCCCGTCGAGCGCGCGGCCGGTTTGGGCCAGCTTCGCCTGGGCCCGTTCGTACTGCTCCTGCGCCCACGAAAGTTGCACGAGCGCACGCCGCTCCTGAAGCCGAGTCTGCGCAAGCTCGTGCTGCCTGTTCGCTAATTGCTGCTGGATGTGTGTGAGGGTCGATTCGGCAGACGCCACCGAGACATCGGCCCCGCGAGGCTGCGGCGCGGATGCGGCTCCCGCCGCGCCGGTCCCCCAAGGGATTGCCACGATCAACGGTCCCAGTATTAGGGCAACCAGGCACGCTCTGATTCGTCCCCGCATCGCTGCCTCGATTGGTGCTGCGACGTAGTTGTGCGATACTTGCAATATTTGCGACGCGGAAGAGTTGGCGCGACTCCCCCCGAGCACACGACCGATGTTCGCCGCGAGCAAGCCAACTCCTGCCGCCGATGCCGATCATGCGGTCAAAGGAAACCGTCTCAACTCGTCGAACAACCGCCGCGAATCGACGTGAGACGCGACAGCAGTGGAGGCGTGGCACAAAAGGAGGTCGAGCATGGCCAGGCGAGCGGTGGGGCGAAAGACCCGGGCCAAGTCGAAACCCCGCAAGGGAACTACGACCGCCAGGACGCGCGTGAGGAAGGTAGCCGGAGGTCGCACACCAGCCCGGCCTACCTCGCGGAGCCGCCGCAAGACGGCCGCCGCGAGGACGGCTCGGGCGGGCGTGAAGCGGCGGGCACCCGCGCGTGTGACAAAGAAACGCACGGTGGCCGCGGCACCGAAGCGCGCGCGACGGGCCGCGCGGCCGAAGGTCGCGATCGGACCGTCGACTGTTCCGGTGAAAAGCCCCGAGCGCGCTCTGTCACCGGCCAAGGAACTGTCCCAGACGCTGCCTGCGACCGCGGGGCCGGCTCAGCAGGACTCGCTCTGGGGCGCACAGACCGTTGATGTGACCGTTGATATGGAAGAAGATCTCGAGCCGGAGGACGACGAGGACGAGCCGACGTAGGCGCGCCGCGATGCGCAGGCCGGCGTCGCATGGCGACGCCGGCCCATCGGTCCGTAATATGTTCCCCGCGAACGCGGTGCTTCCGGAAACGTCTCGTGCGAGTACCGGGTTCGGTGGATCCATGGGGCGAGCGGATCTACCGTGCCGTTCGTCTACGTGGACGCAGAGTTGGTCGGGGTTTGAGCGATCGGTACGAGGATGACCGGTAGCCCGGCAGGCGGCTTGGTAAGCACGGCCTCGGTGCCGTCCTCGCGCACGTCGTCAGCCACGCCGAATGCAGCGCGGCGTTCGAAAACGGACAAGCGAGACGTGACGTAGCGCCGCGTCCGACCCCCAAATCCCGCGAGCCCTGCTCCCATCTTCCATCCGATTGCCCAACGTGGAGTCAAATGTGACGCGGTGCCCCAAGGCTCCTGCTGGCTTCATGTCGAAGCAGCAAACTGCGTCACCTCGTCGAGAGTGGATGAACGATCTCGTGTTGGGATCATTCAACGCGGTATGGGAAACGTAGCCGACACTTTCACTGAGCGACTCATGCGCGACGCCGGCATAATCCCCGGCATGTCGGTGATCGACATCGGGTGCGGCCGGGGCGATGTCTCGATGTTGACCGCGCGTCTAGTGGGTGAACAAGGGCACGTTTTGGGGATCGATCGAGACGGCGGCGTGATCGTAGCCGCCCGAGAGCGTGCAAGGGAATCGGCGCTGACCAATGTCGCCTTTGAACAGGACGATTTCAGCGTCAAGTGTGCAGAAGATGAATCCGTCGATGCCGTCGTGGGCCGGCGCGTACTCATGTATCAACCCGACGCGATTGCGGCGATACGCATGCTGTCGCGTGTGGTGCGCCCCGGCGGGTTGATCGTGTTCCAGGAGCACGACGCCACAGTGGGTCCGGTCAATCTCATCCCGATGCCGCTTCATGCGCAAGTGCGCCACTGGATTTGGGAGACGGTACGACGCGAGGGAGCCGACCTCCATATCGGCTTCCGTCTCGCGCCTGCGATGACCCAAGCCGGGTTTCGCGTGGAACAAGTACGCGCCGAGGCGGTGGTGCAGACGCCGACGCAATCCGACCCACTGGCTCAGCGTGTCCGTTCGATGCTGCCGCGCCTCGTCCGCCACGGAGTCGCCACCGAAGCGGAGATCGATATCGACCATCTCGAAGAGCGCCTGCGGAGCGAACGCGAGCATGCGAACACGACCTACATCGGCGAGCTCATCTTCGGCGCTTGGGGGCGCAAATCCCAGCAAACCGCCAAGAAACCTTGAGAGCAGCCATGCTCGCGCCAAGCTGTTTGACCGGGTGCGAGAGGCTCCGCCGCCCGCATAGGCGCAGGCCTTCCCCGTGGAGCATGGTTCCATCCGGGGGACGCTGCTCGTTGTGGCAGGTACCGAGTGGAGGCCGGCGGAGACGGTGACGAACGGCGAGGTCGCCGCGCAGAAGATCCGGCGTGAAGCCGTAGGCAACAATGCGCCGGCGGCGCCGTGCGGGCCCGCGCCGCAGTCGCACCGCGGCAAATGACGACTCCCAGCGAGCCGCATCCCTACTCCGGGTTTCCCGTCGGGCTGCCGGTTGACCCGACCCCGGCGCGGAGACCCGGCCCGGTCGTCCTCGAAGGCCGGTTCGGCCGGGTTGAGCACCTCGACGCCGCGCGTCACGGAGAGGCGTTTTGGGAGGCCGTCAAAGACGACGACACCGTTTGGACCTACATGGGCGTAGGAGCGTTCGCTGACGCCGAAAGCCTCGTAGGTCTCCTGGCCGAACGACAACAGCTTGTCGATCCCTACTGGTACGCGATCCTCGAACCGTCGGGCCAGGCCGTGGGCATCGCGTCGCTCATGGCGATCCGACCGGAGTTTCGCGTCATCGAAGTCGGCGGCATCGTGTACTCTCCGACGCTGCAGCGCACGCCGCTGGCGACCGAGGCGCAATACCTTCTAGCGCGCTACGCTTTCGAGGACCTCGGCTATCGCCGGTATGAGTGGAAGTGCGATGCGCTCAACGCCGCTTCCCGGCGCGCCGCTGAACGGCTCGGTTTTGCGTACGAAGGGCTCTTTCGGCAGCACATGATCATCAAAGGCCGCAACCGTGATACGGCGTGGTTTTCCATGCTGGATTCCGAATGGCCGGCTCGCAAACAAGCCTTTGAACGCTGGCTCGCGCCAGCGAACTTCGACGAACGCGGGCGGCAGCGCACGAGGCTGATCCGGGCAAGGACTTTGCGGTAGCTGGCAGCTCAGGGAAGGCGACTTGCGCTCGGTACATGAGATATCTGACGTTGACGCCGGGCCGTGGAGCCCACACGATCTGAAGCGCGCCGGCGCTGCCTGGCAACTCCCCGTAGGCGACGTCGGAACTATCGGTTGAAGTGTGGCGTGCGGTGCCGGTATTCCTTCATCACGCGAGCGCGGCCACCGCGAACATCGGGTCCGATGGATTCGTCGCCGGCGTGGTCACCGTAAACAGCACCACCCCAGTCGCCGGAGCCGTGATCTCCGCCAAGCGCACCCCGAAGTAGTCTCGGGTCTCGCCCACGCGCTGCCCCTTTGTCACACGATCGCCCGGCGCGATCTCAGGATAGAACAGTCCGGTGTGCGCGGAGCTGACCCAGTGCAGCTCGGGCAGCAATTCGATCGGCGCCACGGGCTCCGGCGTCCCGGGCATGATCCCGAGGTGGCGCAGGACGTTGCGCAGCCCCCGGAGGTGAATCTCGAGCGCCTCCGGCTGAAGCAGTCCCTGCCCCCCGGCTTCGGCGAGGATCGCAGGGATCTTCCGTTGCGCCGCCGCGGCGTAGGTCCCACCCGACACGCGCCCACGGACCACGTACTTGATGCCGTACACGCGAGCGAGCGCGAGCGTCGCTGCGTCCACCTCCGGCGTTCCCGACTCCACGATGATCGTGAACGGCAGCAGCGCCTCGTTGATGTCGCCACCGTGCAAGTCTACGTAGTAGTCTCCCCGCGCGATCACCTCGGTGAACAGCGTGTGTGCCAGACGCTCGCTCGCTGTCCCCGTCGGATCCCCGGGGAACACGCGATTGGGGTTCTTTCCGTCAATGGGACAGATGTAGATATTGCGACCTTGAAAAGCCGGCACGTCTACGATATGCACCACGACCGCTTGCCCCCGCATCTCGCTGGGCTCGAGGGAGGCGGCGGTGCGAATCGCGCTCTCGATCCCCGGATACTCGCCACCGTGCACCCCCGCAGTGATGGCGAGGCGCGGCCCCGGCTTGGCGCCGTTGGCGACGGTCACCGGCATCCGGATCGGCGTCCCGGGAACATCGAGATACCCCGTCGCCTTCGTTCCCGGCGCCGCCTCCGCCGAACCAACGACCAGCGCTGTTGCGGCCATCTTATCCCTCCCGCTCTCCATTCCCCGGAGCACCACTCGGATCGCTCACCTCGGGCGCAAGCTCCCCCGCAGGATCGTGACGTCCGCGAGTCTCGCCGGGTCCGATCAGCTCGGAAACGTTGTCACACCGAGACGAGCTCGCAGCTCGTCCACCGGCATAGGCTCGAGCGCAACCTGGAGCGTCTCGGAAAGCGCGCGCGCGACCACGGGCCGGACCTCGTCGAGCGTCACGGCGTGCCCCACGAGGCGAGCCATCGAGGTCACTGGCTTCCCGAGGCCGCATGGATTGATCAACTCGAAATGTGCCAGCACCGGATCCACGTTCAGCGCAAACCCGTGCATCGTCACTCGTCGCTTCACCGCGATCCCGATCGCGGCGATTTTCTCCCCGCCGACCCACACGCCCGGGAATCCTCGCAGGCGCTCCGCCGCGATTCCCCAGGGCTCGAGCGAGACGATCAGCGATGCCTCGAGCAGCCGGACATAGCGGACCACATCCTCGTCGAGCGCACGCAGGTTGACGATGGGATAGCCGACGAGCTGGCCCGGCCCGTGATACGTGACATCGCCACCGCGCTCGACCTGATGCACCTCGATGCCGTGAGCGCCCAGCATCTCCGGCGAGGCGAGCACGTTCGAGGCACGGCCTGCTCGTCCCACCGTAATGACGGGCGGGTGCTCCACGGTGAGCAACACATCCGGGACCTGCTCGGCCTGGCGCGCTGCCACCAGCGCACGTTGCAGCGCCCACGCATCGCGGTACGCCATCCTATTGCACTCCACGAGCCACGCGGTACGCATCGTTCCGACCATCAGCGGCGCCCTGGGCGCGTCCAGGCCACGAGCACAGTGATCCCGGCGACGAACAGGGCGATCTCAAGCACCGCGTACGCGGTGTGAAGTGGCCGGATGGCAGCATACCGGGCGTCGTGTGGAGCCCGGTGCACGAAGTCCAGGCCCTGCGCAAGGCGTGTGATCGCCGGGGTCAGATAGGTGGCCTGTGCGATCAGCATCACAAACATGACGACCAGCACCCAGATCGTCCAACGCTCGCTCTGCGCGACCAGCGCCGCGGCGAGCGCTACCAGCGCACATCCCAGCTCGATGCGGTTGAACCGTTCGAACAAGGCCTGGCCGAGCCGTACGGCCTGGTTGCGGTCCAGTAACGCAAACCGGACCGGCGCGTCCACAAAGTCAAGCACCGCCATGCCGCCGATCCAGAAGGCCAATGCCAGCGTTCGGACGACCCAGGCCAGAAGCATCTTTCCTCTACCTCCTCCGGCCGCGGCGGAACCGGCACCGGAGCCGGCGTGGGCATCACCATCGTTACGCTAGCCAACGCCGTGGGCCCTGTCAAGGATTGCACCGATCAGCGAGACGGGAGGGCCACGGCCGGCGGCGAGGCGGCTCCCGGCTGCGCCTGGAAGTAGGGGCGAGGCCGAAAGCCCGCCGCGGTCGCGATTATCGACGATGGCACGCTGAGGACCAAGGTATCGTACGCGAGGGCACGATCGTTGTAACGGCGGCGCTCCACGGCGATTCGATTCTCGGTGCCTGCCAGCTCGTCCATCAATCCGGCCACGGTCTCGTTGCTGCGTAGCGTCGGTGACGCCTCGACAACGGCAACGAGGCGCCCGAGGGGCTGCTGCAATGCCTCCGCCGCGCGCACACGGTCCGGAGAGCCCGGCGACGTCGCCAGATACTCCTCCCGCGCTCGGGCCACGGCGTCGAGCACGCTCCGCTCCTGGATCAAGTAGCCCCTGAGCGCCGCCACGAGTGCCGGGACGAGGTCTACGCGCCGCTGGTACTGCACCTCGACCTGCGCCCACTGCGTGTCGACGGCGAACCGCGCCTGCACCAGCTGGTTGTACGTCGCCCCCACCCAGATACCTCCGGCGAGCAACACCCCGAGGGCCAGGATGCCGATCGCCGTGCCGCGCCGCGGATCCCGGATGCTCATCGTGACAGGTGGGGATGCGCGGTCCTCACGATGTGTCCGAGCGCCTCGACGGCTCGCAGGACGGCCTCGCCGTAGCGGCCCTGGCGCAACTGCGGAGCCATCACGTCGGAGATGATGCGCGAGGCGAGCTCGCTCGTCACCACGTCCCGCAGTCCACGCCCCACCTCGATGCGGACGAGACGGCGGTCCACAACGACGGCCACCAGGATACCGTTATCGTGCTCGCGCTTTCCAATCCCGAGGTGGTTGAAGTACGCGGTCGCGAAGGCCTCGATGTCTTGCACGTGCGGTATGATGACGGCGGCGATCTCCACCCCGGTCTCGTGCTCGATTTCCTCGACGATAGAACGGAGGCGCGCCTTCTCCTCGCGGCTCAACGCCCGATGAGGATGCCGATCCAAGGTCACCAACCCCCCGTGGCGCCGCCGCCACCGGAAGCGCCGCCGCCAAACCCGCCAAATCCCCCACCGCCACCGCCGAATCCACCGCTCCCCCATCCGACACCGGGCCCAACGATCCATGGGACGAACATGCCGGATCCTGGCCCGCGCGACACGTGCTTCTCCCGATACCCGCAACGCGGGCACGTCCAGCGCTGCACGGTCCCCACGGCGCCTGCCCGGGCCGGGGCCGAGGCCACGAGCGCCGTCCCGCATCGCGGGCAGCGTCGCGTCTGGCGGCGGCCCAACATCAGCGAGACGACGAGGAATACGGCAAACAACGCGATCGGGAGCAGTCCGATGCCGCCGGAGCCCCGCGTCACGGGCATCGACACAGCAACCGGCGCTTGGGCCGAGCCCGACGCCGGTGAGCCGCCGATCAACTGCTGTAACGCGCCGACCGCAGCGCCGATCCCATCGGCGTAACGCCCGGCGCGAAACGCCGGCGCGATGTCGTCACGAATGATCGCCCCGGCCTCGGCGTCCGTGATCTTCCCTTCGAGTCCGTATCCCACCTCGATCCTGATTTCACGCTCGCGGAATGCAACGACGAGCAGGACGCCGTTGTCCTTGCCTTGGCGGCCGACTTTCCAGGCTTCCTCCAACCGTGCCGTGAAGTCGTCGATCGGGACCCCGCCGAGATCCTGGAAGATCGCGACTGCGATCTGGTTGCCAGTGGCCTGATCATACGCGGCGAGGCGCGCATTGAGCGCGCTTTGCGCGGCGGGATCCAGCAAGTGTGCGAAGTCGTTTACATAGCCCGTCGGAGGGGGGAATGACGGCCCCGCCGCCGCCGGCAGCACCATCCAGACCCAGATCGCGCTGCACAGAGCCAATGCGGCCGCGAGATGCGGCCAGTTGCTGCGGCGATCTTCCCGCCTCTGGACTGTGCTCAGCGCGAAGGGGTGAGGTTGATGCGTGGCGCCTGCTCCGCTCCCGGCTGCGCCTGGAAGTACGGCCGAGGATGGAAGCCCAGGCTGCCGGCGATCAGTGTGGTGGGAAACGACTGGACCATCGTGTCGTATGCCTGCACGGACGCGTTGTAGCCGCGGCGGGCGAACGCGACCTCATTCTCCGTCGACGCCAGCTGCCGCATCAGAGCCTGCACGGTGTCGTTGCTGCGAAGCACCGGATAGTTCTCGACGATCACCAGCAGGCGCGCTATCGCGCTCTCATACTGGTTCGCGGCTTCCACGCGCTCCGGCGTGCCGGGCTGCGTGCCGGCGTAGCGGGTGCGCGCCTGGGCGATCGCGCCGAACACCGCGCGCTCCTGCGCCAGCGTGGCGCGGGTCGCCTCCACGAGATTGGGAACCAGGTCAAACCGCCGTTGCAACTGCGTTTCCACGTTGGCCTGTGCAGCGTTGACCTGCTGGTTGGCCTGGACGAGGTGATTGTAGGTGCCGGCGATAGCGGAGTATATCAGTGCTCCGACGATGACAATCCCCAGAACGACGATGGCCGCGGCGCGCATGCGCCCTCCTCTCGAGCCTCAATCCCGGCCGCGGGGGCGATACCCCGCCGGCCCAAGAGTTAAGACTAGCATACAAACCCGGGAGTGCCCACCCGAACCTGCCTCAGTGGAATAGGTCAGCGACTCTGTCAACCCGGCGGTGGATCAGTGACGAAGGGCCGGCGCAGGGGCTGCCGGCGCGACTAACGGGAGAAAGGTGGGAGCAGGCCGAGCCGCTCGGCCACGAGTACCACCATCGGCTCATCGGTCACCGCATCCGGGGGCACGCCCAGCGAAGCGAGCTTCCACTCAATGCGTGCGACCGCGGCGGCCGGATCGCTGCCCTCCACCTCGACTTCGCTGGTCCAGCCAAGCCCCTCCACTCGCTCGTAGATCGCCTGGCCGAGGCCGGGGACATCACAGATCCCGCAGTCTGACTTGACCACGTCGAGCCACCAGGCAAAACCCAACGCGTCGCAGATGCGCTCACAGTCTTCACGTGCTCCCCGGTGCAGGCAGAGCTTGCCCTCGGGGAAAAGCGACCGCTTGCACGCCAGCCTGTCCACACGAACCACCTCGTTGCAGGTCAGCAACAATTCGCTCTCCCGCGCCGGCTCGCGCCACTCGCGGATGCGCAGCGCACGCGTCCGCGGGTCCCATGACCACTCCCTGGGGCGAAAGTAGTGATCGGTGAATGCGTACTGCACGTCGTTCACCGCGCCAAGCGCCTCGAGACGCGCTCGAAACGCCGCGATGTCGGAGATCAGGAACCGTACCTCGCATTCGAAAGGGGCGGTCACGACCCGTGCACCGGGACGCTGGCTCCCTCAGCAGCGGCCGGGTCCGTTATGAGGCGGCTCACTCGATGAATCCGCTACGCGGCCGCGGCGATGGTGCCTGCCGGCGCCATCTCGGCGGTCGGGCCGAGATCGATCCGCAGTCGCTCCAGGGCTCGGGCCAGTTGGCTGTCGTATCCACGATTCATTGCGTCGGTGGTGAGAGCCGCGGGATCATCCGGGATCACTCCGTATCCCTCCAGCCGCGTGCCGTCACCGCTCCACACACGGGCGACGGTGATGGACATTCCGGCCCCTTCGGGGAGCGCGACCGTGATCCCGATCTCGACGGCGCCGGCGGTGCGTGTGCCGATGACCACGGCTCGTGATTGCTCCTGCAACGCCGCCGCAAGCAACTCTGCCGCGGAGGCGGTCGACTCGTCCACGAGCACTACGAGGGGCATCGCCGCCGGCACGATCGGCGGGTCGGACGTCTCCAGCATCATCTTGCGCCCGACTCGCATGCGGAACTGGATGAACGGGGACCCCTGAGGCAGGATGGCGTCCGACACCTCCCTGAGCTCGTTTACCAGCCCTCCAGGATTGCCCCGAAGGTCGAGGACCAGAGCGCGCATGCCGCCGCGCCTGAGACTGAAGACCGCGCTGCGGAACGCGGCCCCGGTGCCGTCGACGAACTCGTAGATCTTCACGTAACCGATGCCGTTGTCGAGGAAGCGACTGGTTACTCGGGGCACGTGGATGGCGGCGCGCGTCACCCGCAGGTCCATGGGATCCGGCTGCCCGGGGCGGTTAATGGTCAGCACCACGGCGGACCCGGGGGCCCCGCGGACCATGGTGCTCACGGTCTCGTCCGTGAGCCCCGCGGTCGTGTGCCCGTCCACCGCGACCACGCGATCGAATGGTTGCACACCGGCGTCGCTCGCCGGGCTTCCGGGATAGACCTCGCTTACGTAGAATTGCCCGTCCCGTGACAGCAGCTCGATCCCGATGCCGGTGAACGCCGGAGCCCCGTCCTCACGCCGCTGTTCCTCCTGGTATATTGCCGGCGGGATGAACGCGGTGTGTGAATCGTGGAGACTCTCGAGCATACCCGTGACCGCGGCATAGGCAATGGCGGTGGTCTCTTGGGCACTGCTCGCCTGGCTGACGATCTCGTCGAAGCGCTGCGTGAATAACTGCGCGGCCTCCGCGGCATCGGCACCCGGCGGGATCACCCCCCCGAACAGTGCCAGGTGGAATTGTTCTTGCGCGCTGTCCAGTGCGGCGTTGAGCAACGCCGGGATCGAGAGTGAATCCACATAATGCCTTTCGAGCACCTGGAGGGCGTGCAGCACGAACTGCGCATCCGCAGCCTCCGCCCGGGGCGGCCCTGGCATAGCCAGCATGATAGCAACCGCGCCGGCCATAACGGCGGACAAGACACGGAAACGCATCATGCGCTGCTCCCCCTCTTCAAGACACGGCCGGCGCCGCATGTCTCTCCGCGGCGCCACCGAACAAGGCGAAATACGTTACCCCTAGATAACTCCTCGGCGACACGATGTCATTCTCGGATACGTGACGGACGCCGCGGAGCGGGGTGCCGCGACGTCCGGCACAGCCACCCGTGCTTCCGTGCCAGCCGGCGAGAATCCTGTCGCGCTCCGCCTCTCGCTTCGTCAGTACCGCCCAGGACGGCGGCCGAAGTCTGTCAGACGGGACGAATGCGCACCGGTTGCCCGGAAACGGCTCCCGTGGCGTCGGCAGCACTCCCGCGGTTGACCGCCACCTCGACGACGCCGTCGCTGCCGACGAACACGAGTCCATGTCCCCGTCCCACGTTGGCGAACGTCCTCACCGCGGCGGCATCGAGGGTACGGGTGCCCACCTCGACGGCGACACGGCGAGGCGAACCCATGCCGGCGAGCAGCGCGCCGGGAATCGTCGTGATCAGGTTGCCGAACGGATCGATCCACACGATCTCGCCCTCCAGGACGCGCCCACGGCGCCGCCCGACCGGGAACGTCAGGTCGACGAAGTCACGGACCGGACGTGCGAGCCTCTCGATTGCCGCACCAGCGGCAAGACGAGCTGCAGCGGGAGCAAAAACGTCACGCCCGTGGAAGGTAGAGGAGATACGTGCGCGCAGATACGATGGTACGATCAAACGGAACACGCGGGCGGCGCCGAGCCGCCGGGCGGCAGGCATGAGCAACCCGTTATCTGGCCCCACCAAGAACTGGCCTCCGGCCGCCACAACAAGCGCGGCCCTGGCCGTGCCGACGCCGGGATCGACGACGGCGCAGTGAACGGTGCCGCGAGGGAACGCGGGCACCGCCGACCACAGCAGATACGCGCCTGCCCGCACGTCGTGACGGGGCACGTCGTGAGAGATATCAACGAACGCCACGGCGCCGGCCGCGGCGGCCGCGCCTTTCATCGCCGCCGGGTAGGACGACCGGCACCCGAAGTCAGACAGGAACGTCACGAGGCCCATGCCGGACCTGGCTACGCCCTTGTCCTGCCGCTTTCCCGGGCACACACCCCTAGATCCCGCAAAACTCGGCGATCGTGTTGGCAAGCACCTGGGCGCACGTCGCGACCGACGGAAGGTCGACGTACTCCGTGTCCGCATGCATGCCACTCCCCGCCGGACCAAAGAGCACGGTCGGCACATCGGCCGCAGCGAGCAGCGCTGCATCCGTCCAGTACGCCGCACCGCTGTACTCCGGGGATTCCCCCCGCACGGCCAGGCAGGCGCGGTGCAATGCCGGAACCGCGCCTCCGTTGCGGTCCGCTTCAAGCCCGGGACGCGCCCCAGAAACCGCAAGCGTCGCCCGGAACGCCGGATCCTCTCGCCGCAACCCGTTGATGACCCCCTCGAGCTCGGCCCGGACCCCGTCGTCCGTCTCGTCCGGCAGGGTGCGGCGCTCGAGGGCAAGGTCGCACGACGGGGGATACGTGCTCCAGCCCTCGCCTCCCCGGATCAGCGACGCATGCAGGGACGGACGACCGAGGAGCGGATGCACCCGGCGTGGCAAGACGTCGCGCTCCAGCCGCTCCAACGCCTCGAGCACGCGTCCCATGCGCGCGATCGCGTCGATCCCGGCGCCGTAATCGCTCCCGTGGGCCGCACGCCCCTCCGTCCGAATCGTTGCCCATAAGAAGCCTTTGTGGGCCACGCAGATCGCGAGCCCCGTCGGTTCGGTGACGATCGCGGCGTCGGCATGCACCCGCCCGGCGATTGCCGCGGTGCCGACGCTCATGTGTTCCTCGTCCGAGACGAACGTCAGCACGACGTCCCCGAGCAGCGGGCGCTGGGCTCGGCGAAATGCGGCAACGGCAGCCACCATCGCCGCAAGGCTCGCCTTCATGTCGCAGGAGCCCCTGCCGTACAGCCGGGTGCCGCGGATCTCAGGCGTGAACGGCGCCCGCATTCCACCGGGCCCCACAGTATCCATGTGCCCGTTGAGCAAGAGGCGGCGGCCGCGTGAGGGATCGGATCCCGGGAGCACGGCGATGACGTTGGGACGACCGGGGGCTGCGTCCTCGAGCATCACGGTCATTCCGAGCCCGCGACACACCTCCGCGAGGTGGGTTGCCAGCGCGCCCTCGCCGGCGCCGCCGGGCACAAGCACGGGATTGACGGACGGAATACGCACGAGGTTCGCGGCGAGATCCGTAAGCCAGATAGTATCCACCGTCGGCACCATCGAGTATCCCATTCCGGCCTCCTCGAGATTCAGCGCTCGCAGGACGGGCAGAAGAACGTGGGCCGCCCGTGGAGCCGGCCACCGCGAATCTTTGTACCGCACACGGGGCACGGCTTACCGACAGCGCCGTACACCGCGAGCCGGTATCGGCCCGTGCGCCCAAAGACATCTTGAAACCCAGGCTCGCCGCCGGCCTCAACGGCCCGGCGAAGCGTTTCCCTGGTCATCCGGTACAACTGGCGCACCTCGGCCGAGGTCAACGACTCCACCTTGCGGTCCGGACGGATGCGCGCCCGGAACAGGATCTCGTGCGCCCAAAGGTTGCCGATGCCGGCGATGCGCTCTTGATCGCATAGCAGGTCCTTGATCGTCCCCTTCGTGCCCAGTGCCCGGCGGAACGTTTCAAAGGTCGTGCCCGGCGCCAGCGGCTCGATGCCCAGGCTGTCGAGCGGCGCCCGCCCCGCGGCCTTGATGAGATGAAACGTGCTGAGCTGTAGCTCCCGGAATTCCAGCGCGCTGCCGTCCGTGAACACGAGGAGCAGGCTCGTCTTCTTGTCGGCGTTCGGCACCGTGGGATGAAACCGAACGACGCCCCAGAGCTTGTAATGGAACACCAGTGCCCAACGCCCCAACATGAACCAGAGCGACTTGCCGTGACGGGTTACGTCCTCGATGGTCGCGCCGCGCACAGCGCGGCCCAGTCCCCGAGGCGTGTGGGTTCGCACGGCGATCGGCCGGAGCACGACGCAGCGCTCGATCGTCTTGCCGACGACGGCACCCATCATGCTCCGTCGTGCCGTCTCCACCTCCGGCAACTCAGGCACGGCGCACTTCCTCTTCTGCGACGGCAAGGGCCCGGGCTACCGCATCCCCAGGCGGAACCGCGCCCTGGGCAAACTCGGCCGTGCCGCCCCCGCGTCCTCCGACCTCCCGGCACGCGCGGGAGAGCACAGCCGCGAGGTCGGGGCCTGCACCCGGCGTGCGCCCAAACCACAGGCGGCCGGTGTCCACCACGCCGGCCAGGACGACCGCGCGGGACAGCGCCGTCATCTCCCGCAGGAGCGCACGGACCTCGTCGCCGTCGCGGCTCGGGAAGAGCAGACGCAGCACGCGCCCCTCCGATCCTGCCGGCAGAGCGGCGATGCGGTCCGCCGCTTCGTATCGAAGTAGTTGTTTGCGTGCGTCCTGCAGGACACGCTCCCGGACGCGGCCTTCGGCGACGACCCGCTCCAGCGCCTGGCCCAGCTCCCGATCACGCACCGTTAGCCGTCCACTCCACTCGCTAATGAGCGCATGCTTCCATTGGTAGTCGCGTACCGCCCTCCACCCCGCGAGGAATTCCGCGCGCAGACGTCCGCGGCTTCGCTCCCAGCGACGGATCAACACCGGCCCCAGCTCGCCGGTGCTCCGCACGTGTGTTCCGCCGCAAGCCGATCGGTCGCACCCGGCGATCTCGACGATACGCAGCGTCCCCGTTCGGCCGGGCGGCCGCCGGAGTCCAAGTGTCTCGGCCTCGGACGCATCGACGAACCGGACCGTCACGGAACGGTCCTCGTAGACGATCTGGTTCGCGGTATCCTCGACCCGCCGGACGGCTTCCGCGTCGAGCGCTGCGACATCCAAATCGAGCGTGCACGACTCCCCAAGGTGCACCGAGACCGTTGGGGCTCGGAGGAGATCGAGGAAGACGGCCGAGAGCAGGTGTTGGGCGGTGTGCTGCTGCATGTGATCGAACCGGCACGGCCAATTGACCTCGCCCGCGACCTCCGCGCCGGGGACGAGACCTCCGGACGGATCGCGGCCGTCGAGAACGTGGATGATCGTGTCGCCCGAATCGACCACGTCTACAACCGGGTACCCCGCCAGCGTCCCGGTGTCGTGAGGCTGTCCGCCGGAGGTCGGATAGAACGCGGTCCGGTCGAGCACCAAACCGCCTGGGCGGTCACGGCCTGGCCCAATCGCCTCGAGGACGCGCGCGGTGAACGCGCACAGGTACGCATCGGCGTAGTACAAGCGCTCGGTCACTGGTACCTCCTGCCGAACGCGGGTAGGGCCCGCAAGGTCGCCCACTGTGCTACAATACACGCGATGCCGCTCATTACCCTGGTCTCAGATGCCATCCAGCTGCTGACCCTCTTGATCGTGGTGCGGGCCATTCTCTCCTGGATCCCCACGATGGACTACGGTCACCCGCTGATCCAGCTCGTCGTGCGAATCACCGATCCGGTGCTGCAACCCGTGCGAAGCATCCTGCCGCCCCTCGGGGGACTGGATCTCTCTCCAATTGTCGCGATCCTGCTCTTGCAATTCGTCGGCCAGTTACTGACCCGGCTGCTGATCTCCCTCTTCGCCGGCGCCTGAGCCTCTCGCACCCTACGATGTCGCGCCGAGCTTCTTCCGCCGGGTGACGGCGCGCCGGCGACGGCGGGGTTTGTGGTTCAATACGTTGTCGGGCAGGTTCTCCTCCCACGTGATCATGCTGTGAAAGTAGACCTTGTCGCCCTCGTCGAGACCGCGCGTCACTTCGGTAATGTGCATGTTTTGGGCGCCAAAGGCCTTCAGCGCGTGCTGCACCGCCGCCTCCGGTTTCGCGCGGTCGCCGCAGGTGAAGATGTCAAGTGCCACGTACCCCACTTCCGGCCAGGTGTGCACCGACAGGTGGGATTCGGATATCACCACCACGCCGCTGACCCCCGTGGGACTGAACCGATGGAACGAGATGGCCCAGACCTGCACGTCGGCCATCTCGGCCGCCCGCACCATGATCTGTTCCACCTGCTCGACCCGGCTGACCACGTCGGGGTTGCAACCGGACCCCTCCACGATGTAATGGTGACCGACGGTCTCCATCGAATCACCCCCCTCCCGGCCGCGCACTCCCACGTGGCGCCGCTTCTGTGCTTCTGGAGGCATTGCCACCCGACGGGTCAGACAAACCTCCGGACCAACGCGATTACGCCGGTGCTGATGATGGTGACGAGAAACGCGCTCACGACGGTCCCAAGCGCGAGCGCGATGATCGCCTGGCGCCGTGGCAGGCCGAACAGCCACGCGAGGATGGCTCCGGAGTAAATGCCTGGTCCCGGCAGCGGCAGGCTGACGTAGATGCCCACCCCGAGCACCCCCCAGCGCTCCACATAACCGCGGCCCCGGTTTCGTACTTCCTCGATTGCCCACCGGGCGAACGGGAGCCCCGAGAGAAAACGATAGTAGAAGAGATCCAAGGCGAGAAACACCGGGATGATGATCGCCCAGCTCGCCAACACGGCGGTGAGAAACACGACAACGGGGGACAACCCTTTGGTGATCCCGAACGGTATCGCGAGGCGCAGTTCGACCCAGGGCACGACCGAGAAGAGCATCACCTGGACCACCCTAGCGGGCATTCGGCCCTGTCGACGCTCGAAGCTGAGCGACGCGCGCGCGGCGGTGGCAGACGCGGGACGCCGCTTCCTCCCACAGCCGCCGCTCGACAGGACCGTCAGGGACGAACGGCGAAACGCGCGCCGGCCGCCCCTGTGTGTCGAGATGCACCATTGTGAGAAACGCGGTGCACGTGTGGCGATGCACCGCTGAGAGAGGCTCCTCGGTATCCACCCAGACCCCGATCTCCATCGACGACCGCGACACGTGTGTGAGTGCGGTGCGAAAGTCCACGATCTGTCCGATCCGCACGGGGTTATAGAAGTAGACGGAATCCATCGAGGCCGTCACCGTCATCCCGCGACAGTACCGGAGCGCGGTGATCGACGCCACCTCGTCGAGCATCTCCAGCAGTTTCCCAGCGAACATCAGCGTTCCGCTGAGCGCGTCTTCCGGTCGCACCAACCGTGACAGTACCGCCCCGTGCCGCGGTTGCGCGTCCGGGATCGCCTCCTCGCCGTCGCGGGCGGCGCGAAGCCGGGCGAGGCGCCTCGCCTTGCGCACCTCAGCCTCCGCCGACAGCGCTGCTTCTGCCTCGGACCCCGGTGCGATCGTCACTCCCACAGGTCGCGGGCTCTCGTGCTCGTCCATGGAGACGAATGCGAGATGCGAGGATGTCGCCCGGCGCGGTACACCGTGCTGGGGCAGTTCCGCGTCCACCGTGACGCCGACCTCGAGGGACGACCTACCGATGAACTCCACCTGCGCCTCCATCGTCACGATCTCTCCCAGGTGGATCGGCGTGAGAAAATCAAGATCGTCCATCGCCCCAAGGGCAACGGGACCGCGCGCCACCCGCGACGCCGCGAGCGTTCCGGCGGCGGCGATCCACGACATCATGCGCCCGCCGTATAAGGTGCCGCGTTGGTTGATGTGCTCGGGGAAAACGAATTGAACCATCTGGAAGCGCGTGTCCGCGATGGTCGGCACCCTGTCCTCCTTGCTGCACCATCGTGTATGGTACCATATAACGGCCGATCTGCAAGCGACTTGCGGCGCGTCACTGCTGAGGAGGTCGCATGCCACTACGCCGGGTCCCCACGAGCACACGATGGTGACGTGGCGCCACCGTATGGCTCGCCTGAGCGAGCCGGGTGCGCGGCGCGCGTTTGGCCGTGCCTGGCTCGCCATCTGCGTGGCCGGCGCGATTATCACGCTGGGCCTCGCCGGCGGGCAGCACCTCTTCATCGTGACCGCCATCTGGCTCGTCTGCATCTTCGTGCCTGTCCGCATCGCCGTCGAGTCCCTCCACACGTTCGGCCCGCGCCTTCACGATGCCCTCCACCGGGACATGCAGCATCGGCCAGACAGGTACGACACGCGTGAGCACCTGACCGTCATGGTGGAGCTGCTCTACGAACGAGAGGTAAAACTGCCTCGGCTGTCTCCACCCGGGTTCGGCGGGAAAGTGATCGATGCGGCGGTCGGGCTCTGTCACCGAATATCCGGTCGCGGGGCCGGCCCGCTTGGCGTGTCCCGGGTCGTGACGACGTGCAGTGCCCTGCTCGATCGCTGGGTTGGCGCGATCGCCGCCGGTGAGTGCGGCACACCACCCTCGTCCGGTTCCGCCGCGGCCGAACTCAGCTTTGTCGGCGGGTCAAACGGCGCGAGTCCGCCAACACTGTGGGATCCGACGGCGAGCGTTCAGGACCAGTGGGTCGCCCTGCGAGCCGTTGCCGGATTGGGTGCTCTCACGAAAGTGCTGATCGCGGTCTACGAAGATAGTACCGGGCAGCACCTGGAGGGAGGAACGGCGCTGCGCACCGTGGCCGACGCGGCCATGGATTATGTCGACCAGGTCGGCCTCCGGCTGGACGGTCCGCCATGGGAGACCGTGCCCGGTGCCCCACTCGCCCTACCGCAAGATCTCGTCGCTCGCCTGGCGGAAACGTGGATGGCATTTTGCCAGGCCCCTTCACCGGCACCCCGCCGGCTCAAGACGTTTATCGAAGCCATGCCCGAGTAATACACCAAGCGGACGCCCGCTCCAGAACGCCAGCGACGGCTAGCGAGTTCGAACGCCAGAAGTAGCACCGCCTGCACCACGTCGCCGGCTGCCGTTCTTGCCCATCCCGGGCAAGCCCTTACGAGTCATCTTTTCGTCCCCTTTCGCTCGTGGCCGGCGCCCAATCGCTATCCCCCATTGGAGACGCACGCACCTCCACGGCAAGACCGGCTCGGACGCCTTCTCGTCATGCTGGATGTCCGGCGCCGGGCCGTGCCGCCCAGATCCGGGCCGGTGACGGTAAAGGGGAGTGGACGCAGATTAAGTAAAGAGTAACTTGCCGTTCGGCGGCCTAAACCTCACGTAAAGGTGACCAGGGGGTGTTTGAAGGTGACAAGAATCCGGTCGATGCTGATCACAATCGGAGTCATATTTGCGCTTGAACTCGCGCAGATCTCCGCATTCGGTGCCACACCCGACAGTCTTGCTCTGCTGCCGCAAGGCGACGATAACGGTCCCGGTGCTGTCTATGGCGTCCCGCCGCTCGTCCCACAGGGCGACGATAACGGTCCCGGCGCCGTCTATGGCGTCCCGCCGCTCGTCCCACAGGGCGACGATAACGGTCCCGGCGCTGTCTACGGCGTCCCGCCGCTCGTTCCACAGAGCTTCGGACAGGGGCACTAGACTCCCTCGGCGAGCGTCGGATTCATCGTTTCGTGGTTTGAAATCTCGGGGAACCCGGCGTCAAGGCTGACTACCTGTACGGCATTTGACGGATAGCGATGTGCCGGCCGCCGAACGGCCATCGCCTGCTATCCGTCTCTGCGGTTGTGCGCATAGACTTGTGCGGTCATAGCGTCTCACAACGGCAGGATTTCGGCGTTCGGCAGCAGAAATTTTGCATCTTGTTAAGCCGTACTAACTATATCGGCTGATGGAGCCGCCCGTGTCGACACTCGGCGATCGGATTCGAGCTAGGCGCAAGGAGCTCGGCTTGACGCAGACCCAACTCGGCGGTGGGAATCTCACGAAGGGCTTCATAAGCCTCGTCGAGAAGGGGCGCGCCAAGCCGTCGCTTGAGACGCTACTATTGCTTGCCGAGCGCCTGGACAAGCCCGTGGGCTATTTCCTTGAGCCGGGCAGCCTCCTGAGCACCAAGGCCGTCCAAGTCGCGGTTTCCTGTGCCTGGATCGCGATCAAACAAGGTGATTACACTCAGGCCGCGGAGCGTTTCGAAGAGGCCATCCGCCTGGGCAGAGAAAATCAGGACAAGGACACTCAGGCCGAATGTTACATCGGTCTCGCCACGGCGTTGGCCCACCTGAGACAGTTCGATCTCGCCATGGACAACCTGAAACGCGGACAAGAGTTGACCGCGGTCAGCGGAAATTCGCAGCATCTCGTCCGGGTCAGTCACGTACTCGGGGTGATTGCCTATCTCCAGCGGCGCTTCGAGGAGGCGCGACATCATCTCCTGGAAGGGTTCCGTCGCTTCCAGGAGGTGGCGCATGCGGATCTGAGCCTTGGCGGAATTCTGCTCTACAACCTCGGCAACACGTACATGGAGCTCGGTGACCACATCGAGGCCTCGCGCTGGTATCAGGAGGCATTGGCATTAGTAGAGCCGACAGAAGATCTCCACCGCCTCGGGCTGGTCCACGTACAGCTCGGCGTGGCGCAACGGGAGCGCGGCGACTACGATGGTGCCATCGAACATCTCGCGAAGGCCAAACATCTCTTCGAGGTACTCCAGGATACGCGTCTGCTTGGCTGGGCGCACAACAGCATGGGCATCACGCTTCTGGCGAGGGGGAACGTCGACGAGGCGATCACCCACATCCAAACCAGCCTGCGCATCAAGGAACGCGTTGGCGACGATCCGGGGCGGGCCCGGTCGCTGACAGAACTGGGGCGAGCACTGACGATGAAGGGAGCGCTCGACGAGGCCGATGCGGCACTTGCGGAGGCCGATCGTCTCAGCGCGAAGTTCGGGGACAGCACGGAGGCAGCGAGGATCCGGGTGGCGTGGGCGCGCTTGCGGTCGGCCGAGGGAGAGATCAACGACGCCGTGGGCTACTACGAGCAGGCCATCGAGGCGTTTGAATCTCTCAAGATGGACTCGGACCTCGCAAACGCTTGCCACGAACTCGGCGAGTTGCTCCTCGAGCACAAACGCCCGTCCGAAGCGGCTCCGTACCTTGCCAGAACGCTTCGGGTGCTCCGAGCCGAAAAGCACCACTGAGTCGGTCCCGCCGGACCTCCCGCCTCACGGACGCTCCCCGATCGCACCGGCGCGTACGCGCCCCGCTCCTTGCAAGCGTGTCGGCGTGTGCCATCCCTGGGACAACGGGCCGCGGCTCGAGCCGGGTACCGGTGGTGGAACAGCCTCTTCTTCGGAGTGTTCGAGAACCGGCCGTTCCGCGGGGTTGCCTCGTTGCCCTCGCACCGTCGCATGGTGGGGCTCCCCGTGTCGGCCGCGCAGCCCGGGAAGCACCGACCGATGAGGTCCAGGCCCAGAGCCAGGGCGGGAGCCAGGCAGGAGTTTGGGATCCGGCGGGCGTACTAGCCGCCGAAAGGTACCCGGGGCGCGGCCCCACGACCTGAAACGCGGTAGAGATCGCAGCCTGCGTCGCAGCAGCATCAGGAGGACCGTCACCGTGCATACGCCACCCCCGCCCCGCGGGACGTTTTGTCGGGCGTCGACGGCCGCGCTGGCTGTGGCGCTCGCTCTTCTTTTTCCAACTACGCCGGTACGCGCACAGGCGGTGGCGCTGCGCGTAGTTGCGAACGGTCAGGCGGTCTCTCTGCGCGGCAACGCGATCATTCAGGACAACGTCGTCATGGCTCCCTATCAGGGGCTATTCGGCCCCCTCGGGATTCGCGCCGAGTGGGCCCCTCGCAGCCAGACGCTCACGCTCGTCAGCCCAGCTGGCGACGAGATGCAGCTCCGCCCCAATGATCCCTACGCAACCGTCAATGGCGAGCGCAGACCGATCCCGATTCCGCTGGTGAGCGTCTTGGGGCGCGTGCTGATCCCGGTGCAGTGGGTGTTCGACACGTTGGGTGACATAACGACCTACGACGCCGCGACCCGCACCGTCACCATCAGCCCCCAGATCACGGGAATCAACTGGCGGGCGGCCGGCGAAAGCCTCGAGGTCCAGATCGACGCAACGGCGCCGGTTCATGCGCGCGCCGTCCGGCTCCACGGCCCCGACCGTGTCGTCGTGGAGGTGGACGGTGCCGTCGCCAAACTCCCGCAGCCTACGTTCGATGTTCACGAAGGGCCGCTCTCGACGATCGCCATAACCGCGCTGCGGTCCGGCACCGAGATCGTGCTCACGACCGAGGAACCGGTCCGCTTCTGGTTGGCCGCCGTTGGGACGAACCGAGGGGCCATCCTGACGCTCACGCCGGGAGGCCTGCAAGGACCGAGCGGCCCGGCGACACCGGCGAATTCGAGCGAGCCGAGGATCATGAGCATCGCCTATCAACACGTGGATGGCGGCGGACGGCTTCTGATCACGAGCACCCGGCCGCTCCAGATCACCCAACATGTCCTGCGCGCCCCCGATCGGGTCGTCCTGGACGCCCCGAACGCGGTCTTCGTGCCAATCAAGCAGACGCTCGATGTGAACGACGGCCTGGTCATCCAGGTGCGGGCCGCGCAGTTCCACAAGGCGCCTGATATCGTCCGGGTCGTCGTCGAATTGGCACATCCCGTCCCGTTCGACGTGCAGGCCAGCTCTGCGGGCCTCGATGGGGCCATGGAAACGATGGTTGGGCTCGGTGCCGCTGCGGGGAGGGCGGCGGGAGTACCCGGGGCTCGCCGACCGGTCGTCGTCGCGATCGATCCGGGGCACGGCGGGAGCGACCCGGGCGCGATCGGCCCCGATGGCGTGCGTGAGGAGGATGTCGCGCTCGCGATCGCCCGAAACCTCCGCACGCTCCTGGTCGAGCAGCACATCGACACCGTCATGGTGCGCGACGGCGACGAGTTCGTTCCGCTGGACGACCGCGCGTCCATCGCGCAGCGGGGCGGTGCGACGCTGTTCTTGAGTATCCACGCGAATGCGTCGGTCGATGCGACGGCGAATGGCGTCCAAACATTCTACTACACGCCCCAAAGCGTCCCACTCGCGCGCGCCGTACTGGAGGAAGTCGCGCGGGCGGTCAACCTCACGCCGCGCGGGGTGACGCAGGCACGGTTCGAGGTGCTCCTGGACAATCCCCAGATCCCCGCCATCCTCGTCGAGACCGCATTCATCACAAATCGGGGGGAGGAGCGAATGCTGCGGGACCCGAGAATGCAGCAGTCGTTCGCGCTGGGGATCCTCAAGGGGATCCAGCAATATCTGGCGGCGCAGCAGTCCGGAGCACCCTAGCGCCGGCGAAGCCCGGCCACGGTGAAACGGGGATGCGGGGACCTTGACGGACGCAGCGGCTCACGCGGTGGCACAGGATGCCACGGAAGCGATCAACGGGGAGGACACGCATGGTGCGACGTCGACCGGTTCGGCAGCAAGGCCCTTACTGGTTAGGCCCGCTACTGCTCGGGATGGTGGTCGGGGTCGGGCTCGTGGTCGGCGTGTTATGGGCCACCCATAGCCGTCTCGTCCAACCGCCACGCGGGCGCCCCGGGGTGACGGCGCGGCCGAACGGGAAGCCTGCTTCGCGCCCTTCGGGCCCGTCCCGACAGGCCGCGGCGCCCTCAGAGAAGGCACCCGGACTCACATCGCACCCGGAGACCGGCCCGAAGGAACAACCACGCATCCCTCCTGCGGCACAGGGCCGGGTGCGCGTGGCGATCATCTTTGACGACGCGGGCTACAGCCTCTCCGAGGCGCGCGAGGTCATGGCGCTCGGCCTACCCGTCACCATGTCGGTCCTGCCCCATCTCCCCTTCTCCGAGGCCATCGCCGAGGAGGCGCCGGCGCACGGCGTCGAGATCATCCTGCACCTTCCCGTCCAGCCGCTCGACCCGTCGGTCCCGCTCGGGCCGGGAGTTGTTACGGTGAACATGAGCGACGCGGCAATTCAGGAGACCGTGCGCGGGGATCTGACAACGGTTCCTACCGCGGTCGGGGCAAATAACCACGAAGGCTCCCGGGGCACCGCGGATCCGCGAGTGATGCGGGACGTGATCTCGGTCATCAAGACGAAGCGGCTCTTCTTTGTGGACAGCCTGACATCGCCACGCTCGGTGGGAGCCCAAGTGGCCCGGGAGATGGGCGTCCCTACCGCGACGCGGACGATCTTCCTCGACAACCAGAACACGGATGCGTACGTGCGCGGACAGTTCCACGCGTTGATGAAGATCGCATTGGCTCGCGGGCAGGCGATAGGGATCGGTCACGTCGGCAAGGTCACCCCCGCGGTGCTGCGCTCGATGGTGCCTGAGTTCGACGAAGCGGGGATCCAGCTCGTGACGGTGTCCCAGCTGGTGCGCTAGCCTCCCGCCGCATTCATCGCGTCGTTCACCCCGCGGAGGGGATTTCGGCGACGTTCAACAATACTCTCGGGGCGTATCGTCTCGCGCCATACCGCGGCCGGCGCACGCCGGCGTATTCTGGGGAGGTCTCGTGATGCGCTTCGAACTCGATGATCGCCCGCCGCACAGCGTGCAATGCGACTTGCTGGCCATTCCGGTCCAGGAGTCGGGGAAGCTCGGCGGGGCCGCGGCGGACATCAACGTAGCAACCGGCGGGCGCCTCGCCGAACTGGCCCGTACCGAGGGGTTCACCGGTAAACAGGGAACGACGGTGGCGCACTTCGTCCCCGACGCGCCGTTCCGGCGGGCGCTCCTGGTGGGTACAGGCACAGGGGCCGATCCCGAGGCTCTGCGACGCTATGCCGCGGTGGCTACCAGGCGCGCCCGCGACGTGCGGGCGTCGCGTGTTGCACTGCTCGCCGGCCTGAACGGACTAAGCACGGCGGAGGGCGTGCGCGCAATCGTGGAAGGCGCGGGACTCGGCGCCTACCAATTCGACAAGTATCGAAGCGGGCCGGGCTACGCCGTAGAGGAGGCGACGGTTCTGGTTCCGAGCGGCGCCCGGGCAGAGTTCGGGACCGCACTCCGGCTTGGAGACGCCGCGGTACGCGCGACCTGCCTGGCACGCGATCTCGTGAACGAGCCGGCAAACGTCATGACCCCCGCCGCCCTGGCGGAAGTGGCGCAGTCGATAGCCGCGCGGGACGGGCTGCGATGCCGCGTGATCGAGCTCGAAGAGGCGCGCCTCATGGGCATGGGGCTCTTCGCGGCAGTGGCCGAGGCGAGTGACCAACCGGCGAAGTTCATCGTGCTCGAGTACGAGCCCGAGACGCCGTCTGCGGGTTCGGCGCGGATGGACCGGACGGTGCCGTTGGTCGCGCTTGTCGGAAAGGGCATCACCTTCGACAGCGGCGGGCTCGACATCAAGGGGGCCGCCGGGATGGCGACGATGAAAGGCGACATGGCCGGCGCCGCCGCGGTGGTGGGCGCGATGAGTGCGCTCAGGGACCACCGGGTGCCGGTGCGGGTTCTGGGCATTGCGGCTGCGACCGAGAACATGATCAGCGGCCACGCGATGCGGCCGGGCGATGTGTTCCGCGGCCTCGCCGGAAAGACCGTCGAGATCACGAACACCGACGCGGAAGGAAGGCTCGTGCTGGCGGACGCGGTTGCGTTTGCGGTTCGTGAAGGTGCGACGGAGGTGATCGACCTCGCCACGCTTACCGGCTCTTGTGTGATCGCGCTCGGCGACTACACCGCCGGGCTCATGGGCAATAACCAGATCCTGCAGGACCGGATCCTTCGGGCGGCGACGCTGGCGGGGGAGCAGGTGTGGCAGCTTCCGATGTATCCGGAGTTCCTCGAGGCGATGCGCGGCGAGATCACGGACCTCAAGAACTCCGCCGGACGCCAAGCCGGCGCAGAACGGGCCGCCTCGTTCATTGGCGAGTTCACCGGAGGCACCCCGTGGGCGCATCTCGACATCGCTGGGCCCTCGTTTTGCGAGGAGAAGAGCGCCCCGCCGTACCTGCCGACGGGCGGGACCGGCTTCGGCGTCCGCACGCTGTTGCGGTACCTGTCCTGGCCAGCCTGAGGGACCGGGAGGCGCCCTGACCTCTTGCATGCGGACCATGTGGGAGACGGCATGAACGGAGCGGACGCTTTCGAAGCGCTTGAGATGCGCGTCGGCCGGATTCGCAGAGCGGAGCGGCATCCCAAGACGCGGAAGCCATCGTACATGCTCTGGATCGACTTCGGGCCGTACGGTGAGCGGACATCGAGCGCACAACTCACTGATCTCTACCGGCCGGAGGATCTGGTGGGACGACAGGTCATCGCGGCGGTCAACCTGGGAAGCCGGTGGATCGCCGGGTTCGAGTCGCAGGTACTGGTCCTGGGTGCCCCCGACCCCGGACAGCGGGTCGTTCTCCTGGGCCTCGACCGCGACGTGCCGGAGGGCTCCCGAATCTTCTGAGCGAGGGCGGCCCGCTGAGACGCTCGACGCGAACGGCCGAAGACAGCCGACGGTTACTCGAGGTCGCCGCCGGCCGGCGCCACGCGGACCGCTATCTCGAAGGCGCCACGCTGCTGAACGTCTACAGCGGTGAAGTCTACCCGGCCGGCATCGCAATTGCCTCGGGGCGCATCGCCTACGTCGGCTCCAACCGGCGGATGGTGGGCCCCTCCACCGACGTCATGCGGCTCCCAGGGAAGATCCTCGTACCGGGCTACGTGGACCCTCACACCCACATTACCGGCATGCTACACCCCGTCGAGTTTGCACGGGCGATCGTGCGCACCGGCACCACCGCCGTGGTCGCCGACACCTTGCAGATTCTGCTGCAGACTCCACCCGACGCTATCGCGGAGCTGCTGGGCCTGTTGTCGACGATGCCGGTGCACGTCTACTGGTTTCTGCGGCCGGATCCGGCTTCGCCGCTGCCGGACGAAACGATGTTCTCGTTGACGCGGCTCATGGCGCTGCTGGAGATCGACGCGATCCGCGCGGTGGGCGAGCTCACCCGCTGGCCCGTGCTCTTCCGTGGCAACGAGGTTCTGTTCCGAAAGATTGCACTTGCGCTTGCAACGGGACGCAGGATCGAGGGCCACGCGCCGGGCGCATCGTACGACCGGCTCGTCGCCCTCGCCGCGGCCGGCTGGTCGGCGGACCACGAGGCGATCACCGCGGACGAGATTCTCGCCAGACTGCGAGCCGGCATCTACCCGATGTTACGGCACTCGTCGCTGCGGCCCGACATGCCCGCGCTTGCGCAGGCGGTGACCACCTGGCGCTCAGCCAGCGCCCGGCTGATGCTAACCACGGACGGCCCCAACGTAACGACGATTGCGGAGCACGGATACATGGATCACGTGATCCGTCAGGCGATTGCCGCGGGGATCCCGCCGGTGTCCGCGTATCAGATGGCGACGCTGAACCCCGCCACCTACTTCGGTCTCGACGAGGAGATCGGAGGGATTGGACCGGGGCGTTGGGCGGACATCGCGGTTCTCGACGATCTCTGCGACCCCACGCCGTCGCTAGTCCTGACGGCCGGCGAGATCGCCGCGCGCGACCGTGTTCCCACCGCGGCGTTTCCCGCCGTGGATTGGTCCCGGTTCTTTCCCGGGCGGTTGCGCGCGACCTGGGAGCCGAATCCGGCGCTGTTCGAGACGCACGCGGCCGATCTGGCGGTCGTGAACCGCGCAGCGCTCTCCTCCGGTTGCCAGCCCGCCGCGGCGGACGCCGTCGACGAGGTTGTCTTCCCCGTGGGCTACCTGGAGAACAGCGTCATTACGCGGAGGCGCGACGTGACCGTCCCCGTTCGCGACGGCATCCTGGCGTGGCCCTGCGAAGTGACCCGGCTGGCGCTGCTCGATCCGGCCGGACGCTGGGTGACGAACGGGGCGCTCGCCAACTTCGTGACACGGTTGGGAGGGCTGGCGTCGTCATTCAACGTCATCGCGCACCCAACGGTGCTCGGCCAGAACCCTCGGGACATGGCGCGGGCCGCCCGCCGCCTGCTCGAACTCGGGGGAGGAATCGTCGCCGTGGAAGAGGGACAGATCGTGCTCGAGATTCCCCTGCCGATAGGTGGCGTCATGTCGGCCGGCGCCCTCCACGAGGTCGCCGCCCAGGCGGGGGAGTTATCCGCGTTTCTCCGCGCGCGCGGATACCCGCATGCCGACCCGTACTACACCCTGCTCTTCCTGCCGATCGACTCGCTACCCGATGTACGTGTCACCTATCACGGAGTCTGGGACGTCCGGCGCGAGCGGACGCTCGTCCCGCGGCGCGACCTGTAGGTCCGTGCGCCGGACGCGCGCACGGCCGAGACCGCGCCTCATCCGTCCTGCCGCTTGTAGGTCAACTCCACGCCGCTCCCGACCGGCAGGGTGACCGTCTCAACCGCCGGGTGCGCCCTCAATCGGCCGAGGAACCCGGCGACCTCGGCCGCGTGCGACACCACATTGTCGGTCGCGAGCAGGCCGCCGACCCGAAGCGCGCGCAGCAGCGGATCGAGGTATGCCGTATAGTTCGGACGGTCGGCATCGAGCAGGATGAGGTCGAACGGACCCGTGACGTCCGGGAGCACGTCGAGAATGCGGCCCTCCCGAATTGTCACCCGGTTGGCGAGATCGGCCCGGGCCAAGTTTTCGCGCGCCATCGCGATCTTGTGCGGTACCGCCTCGATGGTTGTGACGTGCCCGCCGGTGGCCGTCGCCGCCCACGCCAGCCAGATGGTCGAGTAGCCGTTCGAGGTCCCAAGCTCCAGAATATGGCGAGCGTTGAGCATGCGCGCGAGCATGGAAAGCAGCCGGCCGACATCCGGGGTGATGTTCAACATGCGCCGCGACCGGTCGGTCTCGCGAGCGTCGTTTGCCCGGCCGAACTCGGCGAGTTCATCCAGCAAGCGGAACACCGCAGCCTCGTCCATCGGCCCTCCTCGCCCCGTTGCCGCACCTCGGTGGGGATGGGATGCGTCCCGACCCCGCGAACGGATCTCGGGACCGGCTTCTCGGAACTGCGGGCGGCCTCCTGCGCCGGCCGGAATGGGCCCTCACCGCAGGGATCCTGAGGAAGTCTTCGCGAAGATCGGCGCGGATGGGTCGCGCATGGAGAGGCGGAATGACATGTACACGGGCATGTTCTTGTACCCCTGGGATCTCGCGGACGAAGGCACCGACACCGTGATGGACCGGCTCCGCGAGGCCGGCATCAACACGGCCGTGCTCGCGGGCAGCTATCATGCCGGCAAGTTTCTGCGTCCACACGCACCCGGTAGCCGCGTCTACTTCCCGGCCGACGGCACCGTCTATTTCCGCCCCAACCTCGGGCGCTACCGAGATACGCCGCTTCGCCCACTCATGAACCCGCTCGTCGAGCGCTATGACGGGTTCGAGGCCCTGGTCCGGCGACGCGCCGGCGGCCTCGACGTCGCCGCGTGGATGGTGACCCTGCACAACACCCGCCTCGGTACTGCCCATCCCGGTTGTGTTGCCCGAAATGCCTACGGCGATCCATACTTCTACAGCCTCTGTCCGAGCCACCCGGAGGTCCGCGCTTATCCCGTTGCGCTCCTCGCAGACCTGACCGCGTCGTACGATGTCCAGCGCGTCGTCATCGAGGCGCCCGGCTTTCTGCCGTATGCGCACGGCTTTCACCACGAGTTCAGCCTGGTGGAGCCCAACCCGTGGTGCTCTGCGCTGCTCGCCCTGTGCTTCTGCCCGGCGTGTCTGCGGCGGGCGGAGGCGGCCGGTCTCGATGGCCGGCACATCGCAGGCACCGTGCGTGACGCCCTGGATGCGTTCTATCGCGCGCCGTTGCTGCCCACTCCGTCCGAGCGCCAGGCGCTCTACTGGATGCTCACCGATCTCCTGCGCGAACCCGGGCTCACCGCGTACCTGGCCGTGCGAACAGAGACTGTCACGTCGCTTGTTGCGGAGGCGAGAGCTGCCCTTCCTCGGACGGTTCGACTGTCAGTCATCCCCACCGTCAGCCAGCCGATCGGACACGCGTGGCTGGACGGGGCCGACCTGGCGCGCCTGGCCGAGCATGTGGATGCCCTGGAAGTGCTTGCATACCGCCCAACCCCCTCGGAAGTCGCCGCGGATCTCTGGTGGGCGCACCGTCTGATCGGCGCGCGCGCGCGTCTCCACGTCGTTCTCAGGCCTGCCCATCCCGATGCCGCGGACGAGGCCAATCTCGCCGCGAAGGTCCGCATTGCTCGGGAGAGCGGAGCCGAGGGCGTGTCGTTCTACAACTACGGACATATCCGGTCGGGACATCTGACCTGGATCAGAAACGCCCTGGCCGGCGGCTAGCGCCACCCCAACAAGCCGCGCGGAGGGGCGATTTGTTGAACAGAGGCGCCCTGGCACCGATGGGGCCGGTCGCGTGCCGCGACCGAGCGGTAGCCAAGGGCGAGCGGTCCGTCTACAGCGTGACGACCATCCCGTCTTCCGCGTACTCGAAGGGCAGCGTTTCGCGGTGCGCAAGCATCGCGGGGCCGAGATGCGTGAGGATCAGGCGCCTGGTGTCGAGCGCCGCCCGATGCGAGACCAACGTCGGCAGGTCGGTGTGGTATCGGATCTTACGGTCATAGGAGTTGCACTCGCAGATCATCAGGTCGGTCCCGCGTGAAGCGTCGATGAGCGTGTCCGTCCACTCGGTGTCACCGGAGTAGGCAAATGCCTTCCCGCAGCACTCGAACCGGAGGGCAAACGGCGGAGCTCCGCTCTCGTGCTGCACGAGGTACGGCGTCACCGTCACGCCGCCGACCCGGTGCGGCTGTGCCGGCTCGAGCTCGACGATCTCCAGCGGGAACCGCCATCCCGTGGCCCACGCACCGGGATAGAGCGCTTCCATCATGTCCATCATGCGCACCCGGGTGCCCGGCGGGCCCGTGACGAGGAGCGGCGCCTTCCGTCCACACACAAAGTGGGCGTCCATGATCACGTAGGGAAGCCCGCCGAAGTGATCCCCGTGCAGATGACTCAGGAAGACGGCCCCGATCGAGTCCGTCCTGACACCGCGCTGCTGCATCGCCGTAATCGCCGACGCGCCGCAGTCCACAAGAAAATCGTCCGCGCCCGCTTGGACGAGCATGCACGTGTGGAACCGGCCGCCGCTCGCGAACGCGTCTCCGCTCCCGAGAAACGTAATCCGGACGGAACTCAATCCGTGCCTACCTCCTCTGGAATGGCGCGAGGATCTTGGTCGCCTCCTGCTGTGCCGTGGAGAGGCCCTGGTCCAAGGTCTGCCGCCCCGTCAGGACTGCCTGCAGATGGTCAGAGTACATCAACTGGATCTGGCCGCTCTGGTGTGTGGCCAGCTCCGCCTGCGCATACGCCAGTTGATCGCGCGCCGTGAGCGCCTGGGGGAACTTGTCCGTGTACGCCTTGTACGACGCCACGCCAAAGGCAGACTGGCGAACGGCCACGTAGCCCGATGCCTCGCTCCAGCGGGCGGCCTGCTGGGGTGCCGTCATCCACTGGACGAACTGCCACGCTGCCCGCTGGTGGTCCACGGGGATCCCCTGGAAGATGTAGAGGTTACCCCCGCCCGTGGGCGTCCCAGACACCCTGCCAGCCGGCATGAACGCCGTCCCAAACGAGAACTTCGCGTTGTCGCGGATGAACGTGAGGCTTCCGGTCGAATGGTAGATCATCGCGAACTGGCCGTTGGCAAATGCCGTGGGCAGGGTGCCCCAGTCGGTAATGCCCGAGGGCTCGACGCCCATCGCCGCCAGCCTCAGCCAAAGCGCGAGCGCGGCGTGCGTTCCCGGCGTGTCGAAGAAGACCTGTGTGCCCTCTGGGTTCGCCAGTCGTGCCTGACCCGCCTCGATCACAAACCCTTGATAGACCCAGTACGTGTTGCCCGACGTCGGGATCCCGACGCCCCACTGCGTCACGTGACCCGATGCGTCCTTGATCGTCAGCTTCTGAGCATCGGAAATGAGCTCGGTCCAATTCTTCGGGGGCGCATGGGGGTCCAGTCCGGCTTTGCGAAACGCGTCCTGGTTGTAGTACAGGACGATCGTACTGCGTTGAAATGGAATGGAATAGGTCGTGTTCCCGATCTGCGAGTTGCGCAGGAATGCACTGAAGAAGTCCGCGCGGAACCGCTCGCCGCCCGCTTGTTGGATAAAGCCGTCCAGCGGAATGATCGCGTGCATGTCGAGCAGCGTGAACAGATCGGTGGAGAGCAACACGGCCACGTCCGGCGGAGCCCCTCCCATGACCGCCGTCTGCACCTTGGTCATTGTTTGATAGTAGTCGCCGGAGAAGATCGGCGTGACGTGGACGCCGGGATGCGCCATGTTGAAGTCGTCCACGAGGCCGTTCATCACCTTGGCGAGCGGACCGGACACGCCGATGGGGTAATAGAACTTGAGCTCGATCGCCGCACCCGCCGGCGTCACCGCGATCATCGCAAACGCCAGAGTCGCCATCACCGCCAGGCTCACCCACCGCTTCATCGTCCACGCACCCCCGTCCTCGCGAACTACGCCGCACCGCCGAGCCCACTTCAGGTCTATCCGTCGGATCTCCTGCACGATACGCCCTCCGAATGCGCGCGGTCCGGACACGATGAATCGCTCCATGCGCGACTCCGAGGCGCTCGCTCGGACCCGGGTGGCACACCAGATCGCTTCTCCCCGCACAGCCTCCGCGGCGCCGGCAACAACGTCCACCTGCACGTACGCCAGTCGCAGGAAAGGGGCACCCATGCTCCAACGCGTTGTCGCGCCCCGAATTCGACAGAGGCGCCCGCATCGTTACAAGTGCTCGACCGGATCCATGGTGCTCGCGAGACGACACACCGTCACGACCGGCGATGGCAGGACCGGAACACGCCCTCCGACGAAAAGGACCGATGAGTGCAAGCGTTGCGAGTTCCGGCTTCCCACTCGCGCGGGCCGCTTCCAAGACGTACTTCACGTGCGGCATGAACGTCAGTCATTCCGGGAGGGGACAATGCCCGAGTTCGCCTACTTCTGCGGCAACGAGCAGTTCCAGCCCGAGGTACTCCTCGAGCACGCCGTCCGGGCGGAAGCCGTGGGCTTCGATGCCCTCACGGTCTCGGACCACTTCCATCCCTGGGTCGACGACGCCTCGGCCTCGGGATTCACGTGGGGCTTGCTCGGGGCGGTTGCGGTCCGGACGCGGCGCGTGCGGATTGCGACCGCGGTCACCTGCCCCTTGTTCCACTACCACCCGGCGTTGGTCGCGCAGGCGGCGGCTACCATACACCGGCTGTCCGGGGGCCGTTTCGCGCTCGGCGTGGGAACGGGTGAGGCTATCAACGAACGGCCGTTGGGCTGGGAATTCCCCGGCCACAAAGAACGGAGCGCGCGCATGGCGGAAGCCCTCACGATCATCCGGCGTCTGCTTGACGGCGAGAAGGTCGATTTCGCGGGAGAATACTACCGCACGCATGCCGCCAAGCTCTACAGCCCGCCGCTCACCCGGCTCCCCATCTGGATGGCATCCGGGGGTGCGCAGTCCGCCGCGCTGGCTGGCCGGCTGGCAGACGGCCTGATCGTCAGCGCCAAGGCCCCGGCCGAGGTCCGTGAGCAGATCATCGCCCCTTTCCTGCGGGCGGCGAAGGCGGCGGACCGCCCGAAGCCGACGCTTGTCGCTCAGCGATGGTCGATCCTGGCCGGCGACGAGGACGAGGCGTGGCGCGCCCTGGCGGCCTGGCGGGGGCTGCGCGTGGAAGGCCGCCTCGACGAGGTGGACCCGTCGGTCCTCCGGACGAAGGCCGACTCGATCGACCGGCGTGAAATCATCGGGAAGTACGCCTGGGCCCGCACCCCTGCAGAACTCGCGGATATCTACCGCCCGCTCGTGGACCTCGGCGCAGACATCGTGACGATCCAGGTCACGTCGGTCGATCAGAAAAGGACGATCGATCTCCTCGGAAAGGAAGTGCTCCCCGCGCTGCGGCGTCCGGGTCCTGGCCCTGCCGAGGCCACGCCACAGACGTGACCGCCGCCCTTCCGGCGGGCGGAACGGCTACCGGAAGAGATCCCGCTGCGGGTCCCGCAGGAGGGCTGCCGCGCCGCGGTCGCCCGGCGACACGCGCACGCCCCGGATCAACACGGCCGGGGTGCCTTCGTCACACTGCCCCTGGAGCAATGTCGCGGCGCCGGCGATCTCGTCCGCGATGGCCTCGACGGACGTGCGCATGGTGTATCCGTACCGATCCGGCCGTCCGACGAGGCTCAAGAGCGGCTCGAGGCCTGCGGCGCCGATGCATACCCCGACGGCTCCTTCCCGGTGCGGGCGGCCGTGGCTGTCGTTGATCACCACCGCCACGGATACACCGAATGCGCGGCGCACCGACTCGCGGATCGCTCGCGCCGACGCGTCCGGATCGCGGGGAAGGAGACTCACGACCTCTGGCCCTATTCCGACGTTGCTGTGGTCCACTCCGGCGTTTGCGCAGATGAACCCCAGGCGATGCTCGGTGATTAGCACGCCGCCGCGGGCCCGCACCACCTGGGTGGACTCCCGAAGGATCACCTCGACCAGACGTGGATCTTTCCCGGCGTTGCGCGCGAGCCACACAGCTTCCTCACTGGGGGTGATGTCCCCCAAGTCGACGATGCTGCCTTCCGCCTTACTGACGATCTTCTGGGCAACGACCAGGATGTCACCGTCTTCGGGCGTGGGCCCGCGCTCGCGCAGCGCGCCGACCAAAAGGTCGGGCACCGACGCGCCCGGCCGGACGTCGGGGATACCTGCGATCACCGTCACTGTCATGGATCCGCTCACAACACCCATCCCCAGGGCACGGCGACCCTGCCGGAGTACACCCCGGCAGGCATGGTCCCGACAGCTATGTTCACGGGCTACGAACTCCGTTCGATGCTGCGGCCAACCGCACCACATTGCACAACGTGGAATCGGCGTCGCACTCCCAATGAGGGAGCCGGGCCCCGGTCTCGCCTACGGCGGCGTTGCGATCGCGACCGTGTAACCGTCGAGGGTCAGATACCGCGCGGCCGCGGCGCCGATCTGCTCAGGGGTCACCGCCGCGATGAGGGAAGGGTACCGGTGGAGATAGTCCAGGCCCAGGTCGAACAACTCGATCTCGAGGAGGGCTTGTGCGATCCCCGCATCCGTCTCCAACCGGACGGCGAGCGACCCCGTAAGGTAGTCACGCGCGTCCTCCAACTCCCCGTCACGAACAGGTTGCGCGCGGAGCCCCTTGACCTCCCGGAGAATGCCGACGATGGCGCGCTCGACGTTCTTCGGATTCACCCCGGCCCGAACTGCCCACGGACCGGCCACGAACCCGGCCTGCGCCTGGCTGTAGACATAGTAGGCAAGGCCCTCTTCGTCGCGAACGGTTGCGCCGAGACGTCCCATCAGACCCAGCCGGCCGAGGATCAGATCGGCCATCATCGCCTCGTAGTAGTCCGGGCTCGTTCGGCTGAATCCGGGCACGCCGAGCACGATATCGGCCTGGGTCTTGCCGGGGATGACAACCTCGCGGCGTTGCACGGACGCCGCCGGGTATGCCGGTGGCACCGCTACCGAGAGGGCCGACGGGGAGGGCTGCCAGCCGTCGAAGACACGCTCGAGCCGCGCAATTACTTCGTCCGTCTCCACATCACCAACGATGGCTAGAACAGCTCCATTGGGCCGGTACCACCGCCGGTGGAACTCCACAAGATCTTCGCGGGTGAGCGCCGCCACCGTCTCCTCTTCCCCCTCGAGCGGCCTGTGGTACGGATGACCGGCGGGAAACGCCGTGCCACGGAACGTCTTGTCTGCCATGACCCGGGTGTCGTGGCGGGACTCGCGGATCCCCGTGATGAGCTTGGCGCGCTGTTTCTCGATCTCGTCCGCCGGGAAGGTCGGCCGGATCAGAACTTCGGCGAGAAGGTCAAGCATCCGACCGGCGTCCTCGGACAGGCATCTCACTCCGAAGGACACGCCCTCGATATCGGCACGGACGCTCAGGCTTGCGCCGAGGGTGTCGAGGGTCAACGCCAAGCTCTCCGACGTGTGCGAGGCGGTCCCGCGCGTGAGCAACGACCCGGTCAGCAGCGCCAGTCCCCCGCATGCCTCCGGCTCCTGCATGGCCCCCGCGGGGAGGTATCCCTGCAGGGTGAGCGCGGGCGTCGCGTGGCTCTCCCGCACCAGCACGATGGCGCCCCCATCGAGCGTCCGGCGCGTCACGGTGTCCGGTGCGATTGGCACCGAGGTCGCGGAGCGGCCCGCCGGGTCGACCGCACGTCCCGTGTCACGCATGATGCGCCACCTCCTCCACCGCCGCGCCCGCCGTCGCCTGGTCTGGCTCCGGGAAATACCATCCCACCGTGCGATTCCGAGCGACAAGCGTCCGGGCGGCGGCGGCGCGCATCGCCTCGGGGGTCACCGCCGACAACCTGTCCCAGAACCCCGCGAGAAACTCCGGCCCGGCGACGATCTCCATGCTCCCGAGGAGCACCGCCTGCGGGGACACGCCGTCCGCGGCGTACACCCACTGTGCCTTGGCCTGCTTCATCACCTTCTCGAGCTCCTCGTCACCGACCGACTCGTCGACAATCCGCTGTAGCTCGTTGAGCAGGGTCGCTTCGACCCGTGCGGGCTCGACGCCGGGCCGAAGGGTGGCGCCCACCTCGAAGAGCGTCGGGTCGTGTGACGCGCGAAATGAGCTGCCGGCGTCGACCGCCAGTTCACGCTCCACGAGCGCGCGGTACAGGCGGCTGCTTCGGACCCCGATCCCCTCGCCGCCGAAGACGCCGGGGCCCTTGAATCCCGACAGTGCCCCGTCCACGAGAAGCAGCGGAAAGAAATCCGGATGCGTGACGGCCGGCGCGTGAAATCCCATCTGCAGTATCGGCACCGCCCCGCCGGGGCGGCGGAGCACCACGCGGCGTTCCCCTTCCTGCGGCGGCTCGACGCTGCGGACCTCCGGCGGGGCGGGCGCCGCCGGAATCCCGCCGAATGCGTCCTCGACACGCTTCAGGAGGTCCCGGCCATCGAAATCGCCGACGGCGACGATGACGGCGTTGTTGGGCACGTAGTAGGTCCGGTAGTGCCGGTACAGATCCTCCCGGGTGATCGCCCACAAATCGCTCTTGTAGCCGATGACGGCGTTCCGGTAGGAGTGGACTCTGTACGCGGCCGACTCGAGTTCCTCGTAGAGCGCGTACTCCGGGTTGTTCTCAGCGCCTTCTCGCTCGGAGATAATAACCGTCCGCTCGCTCTCCACCTCCGCCGGCTCGAACAACGTGTTGACCATGCGGTCCGACTCGATCCGGATGCCGAGGTCCACATGCTCCGCTGGCAGCGTCTCAAAATAGGCCGTAAAGTCCTTCCAAGTAAACCCGTTCCAGGTGCCGCCGTGCCGGTTCACCAGGCGGGAGAATTCCCCTTTCCCCAGGCTCGGCGTGCCCTTGAACAGCATATGTTCGACCCAGTGCGAGATCCCCGTGATCCCCGGAACTTCATTACGGCTCCCCACACGGTACCACGCCCAGAACGTCGCGACCGGAGCCGCGTGCACCTCACGGAGAAGCACTACAAGACCATTTGGCAGCACCGTACGAACCGTGGGCGTCATTCCAGAACTCCTCTCGCTTTTGTGCGTCACGGGCACCCCCGCGTACTGGTTTGCGCGAACGGCGGCCATCAGCCGTTCCGCCGTCCGACAGACAGGCCCGGCACGCTCCACACCCGTGCCGGACCCGCCGAGGCTACTGCAGCTTCCGAACCGCAGCCTCGACGGCTTCGTACGGCGGCTCCTGTGCGCGCACGTCGGCCAGCCAGACGTAGACAACCTTTCCGGTCTGGTCCAGCACGAACACCGACCGCCTGGCGATCCCGTCGAGCAGGCCGAGGTAGTTACCGTCGTACACGCCATACGCCTTCATCGCCTGGTGGTTGAAATCGCTCAGCAGGGGGAAGGTCAGCTGATTCTGCTTTGCGAACTCCGCCTGGACGAACGGAGTATCGGCGCTGACGCCGATGACCTGCGCGTTCAAGCTGTTGAAACGGCTCAGGTCGTCCCTGAACCGGCACACCTCCTTGGTGCACGTGCCGGTGAACGCCGCGGGAAAGAATACGAGTACCAGCGGCTTGCCCCGCAGGTCGCTGATCTTCACCGCTTTGCGGTCTCCGCTGACCAAGACTGCATCGGGCGCCTGCTGACCCACCGTCACGGACATACGCTCCCTCCTGCATGAGAAATTCCGACGCTTGGGTGCGCCGGACGAGTCATAACAACCAACGCCGCCTGCGGCGACCCCCAGCGAGGCAGCCAAACTATCTCCTAGTATACTATCGCGTGGGCGTCGTCACGGGGTGAAACGCCTGGCCAGATTCGCGGAATCACGCGATCCTACGGGCAAATAACCCGAACGCCTGATCGCTATTCCAGCACTCGACTACCCCACACGCCTGCCGATTGGCGGACAGAACCGGTGGCGCGGCTCGCCTATCCGGCCGCCGCGAACCTTTCCAGCACGCGCGCCATCAGCAACACCGTCTCGCGAAAGTCCGCCATCCGCACGTTCTCGTCGGGAGCATGGGCGCGGGCATTCCAGTAGCCCGAACCCGTACTAACCATCGGGATCTCGAGCACAGGTCCAATATCGTGCATGGGTCCGGTGCCGGCAGAGGTGGGGTAGACGAGGACCTGCCGGCGCGTGGTCTCTTCGACCGCACGGCGGACGATGCCGACGAATGGATCGGCCGGATCCGTACGGAAGGGAAACTCCGCGCCCAGCACGGTGATCGAGATGTCCTCGAACCCGCGCGCGTCAAGATGCCTCCGAACGCTGCGCGCGACCTCGTGCGGATCCTGGTCGGGGACGAGACGAAAATCCACCTTCGCCCGAGCTGCCTTGGGGAGCACGGTCTTTGGCCCCTCCAACGTGTACCCGCCCCAGATGCCACAGATCGTGCACGTCGGCGTAAAGAGCAACTGGCGGACCGCATCCTGCCCGCTGACGCCGCCAATCAGCGTTTCCACCCCGGCCTGCCGCCGTACGCCTTCCACGACGTCCGGCGGGATCTGCCGGACGGCCTCCTCCTCGGCCGCCGTGGTACGGCGCACCCGGTCGTAATATCCGGCAATCTGCACCCGCCCGCTCTGGTCTTTGAACGTGCTGAGGGCCCAACTCAGCCGGAACGGCGCTCCCTCGATCACGGCTCCGAAGGACGAGTGAAGATCGACCTGGGCGGTCGTCGCTTCGAGCTCGAGATAACAGATCCCCTTCATGCCGAGCACCAGGTGCATCCGTTCCTGGTGGTCCCGCTCCCCGTATTCCCAGATGCACGCATCGGCCCGCAGCAGGTCCGCGTGAGACCGCGTGGCGGCGCCGAAGTGGACGCTTGAGATCTCTTCCTCCCCCTCGACCACGAACTTCACACGGCACGGGAGGCCGCCGTGAATCGCCTGCAGCGCCCGGAGCGCCGCGATGCGCGTCATCAAGTCGCCCTTGTTGTCGGCGACGCCGCGGCCGATCAGCAACCCGTCCCGTTGGGTCAGGTCGAACGGCGGGGCCGTCCATTCCTCGAGCGGCTCCGCCGGCTGGACGTCATAGTGATCGTAAAACAGGAGGGTCCGTGGTGACCGCCCGTCAAACTCTGCCACGACGATGGGACCGGCGCCCGGCTCCTCGACCATCGTCACCTTGGCGCCGGCGCCCCGAAACAGGTCCGCGACCGCGCGTGCGCACTCCGGGATGCCCCGGTGTTGCGCCGCGACGGACGGGATCCGAACCAATTGCCTGAGGTCCTCGAGCGTGTTCGGCATCTCGCGATCCACGTACGCCGCCAGCGCATCCATTCGTTGTCCTCCCCCCGCGGTCGCCCAGACTCCTCCCCATCACATTGGCCGGCGCTGAGACGTTCTCCTCGCGGCCCACCGTCCGGGCCGCCGAGGGAATCGCGGGCCCGCGGCCCGGCGCGGCGAGTACAGGAGGAACCACGCGCGGGACGGAATGTACCGACGTCGTTGAACCGGCGTTCGCGTGCCAGAACTGAGGCGCCCCAAGGCGATGACGCCGGGTAACGACGCGAAAGGAATGTGATGCTCATTCCACGTCACCCGTCGAGTCAGGGAGCCGCATGGAAACGCTAGCGATGCTGGAGTCGCTGTCCAACGCATTGGGGGTGTCCGGCTTCGAAGACGACGTCCGCGAGACGATCCGCCCGCTCGTCGCCCCTCTCGTGGACGAGACCCGCGTGGACCCTCTGGGTAACCTGATCGCGATCCGCCGCGGCCGCACCGCACGCACGTTGATGCTGGACGCGCACATGGACGAGATCGGCTTGATCGTCAGTCACGTGGAGGAGGCAGGATTCTTGCGCTTCGCCCCGATCGGCGGCTGGGACACGCGGATCCTGCCGGGGCAGGCCGTCACGATCCGCACGCGGGGAGGCGTACTCCACCGGGGCGTGATCGGGACTATCCCCCCGCATCTGCTGAGCGCGGAGGAACGCACCAAGCCGCAGCCCGTCGAGACCCTGTTCATCGACGTGGGTGCCGACTCCGCTGGCGCAGTGGCGGAGCGCGGCATCCGGGTCGGCGATCCTGCGGCGCTCGCGTACCCGTTCCAAACGCTGCCTGATGGGAGCGTGCTCGGCAAGGCCCTGGACGATCGCGTCGGATGCACCGTGATGCTCAAGGCCCTGGAGGCCCTGGCCGGGAGCATGCCGGAACTCACGGTTGCCTGCAACTTCGCCGTGGCGGAGGAGGTCGGGCTCCGGGGCGCCCGCACCGCCGCGTATCAGCTCGACCCGGTGATCGCGCTCGCGCTGGAAGGCACCGTCGCCGCCGATGTCCCCGGCGTATCGGGCCCCCGCCAGGTGACGCGCCTGGGCCACGGCCCCGCAATCTCGGTCGCCGACAACACGATCGTGGTGCGCCCGCAACTCGTGCGCGCGCTCGAGCGCATCGCCGAATCGCGCGGCATCCCCTACCAGCTCAAGGCGCCGCTCTTCGGCGGTACGGACGCGGGGGCGATTCATCTCAATCGGGGTGGCGTGCTCGCCGGCGGCATCTCGGTGCCCTGCCGCTACATTCACGCGCCGCTCAGCCTGCTGCGCCTGAGCGACCTAGACGGTGCGGTCAGGCTCGTCACCGCGTTCGTGGAGGAGGCGCACGCGCTCGTTGGGTGATCCCGGCCGGCCCGGCCAGGAGCGCCGGACCTCTCCCTCTCCGATGCGAGGCCCCCGCGAGATCGCCGCGGATTTCGGACGACTCGGGACCGAACGTCCCGACCCGGCAGTACGGTGACGGGAGGCGACGAGGCCGGCGTTTCCTCATCATTTCGATGTGTCGTTCGCGGAGCCGCAGCCGCCGGGGTAGCCCGTGCGGCGAGCTCGGGGAATGGCCGAGTCGCCTGCATCCTCGAGACGGAGGGAACCGAACCGTGAAGATCGAGCGTGTCGAGCTGCGTCAGCTCCGAATGCCGTACGTGTTCCCGTTTGAGACTTCCATGGACCGGGATGAAGACAAAGACTGCCTGCTCGTGCGCGTCTGGGCCGACGGTGTCTCGGGATGGGGCGAATCACCGGTCACGGCGAAGCCTTACTACAAGGAGGAGACGGTCGACACGGCCTGGCCGATTCTCGCGAACTTCGCCATCCCGCGCGTGCTCGGCCGCGAATTCTCCGATCCCCGGGAGGTCGCAGGCTGGCTGCGGCCGGTCCGCCGGAACTATCTCGCGAAAGCCGGCCTGGAGGCCGCGGCGTGGGATGCGCACGCCCGCTCCCGGGGTATCTCGCTCGCGCGGGCACTCGGCGGCATGCGGCCCAAGATCGCGGTCGGAATGAGCGTCGGAATCGAGCCCACGGTGGATGCGGTCCTCCGGCGCATCGACACCTGGCTGGCCCAGGGCTACCAGCGCATCAAGATGAAGATCAAGCCCGGGTCCGACGTGGAAGTCGTGGACGCCATTCGGCGCCGCTTCGGTCCGATCGGCCTCCAGGTGGACGCGAACGCGTCGTACACGCTGCAGGACACGCCCCGCCTCCGGTCCCTCGACGGCTACGATCTCATCATGATCGAGCAGCCGCTCGACCACGACGACATCATCGACCACGCCACGCTGCAGCGCGAGCTGCGCACGCCCCTCTGTCTTGACGAGTCGATCTGCTCCGCCGAGGACGCCCGGAAAGCACTCGACATCGGCGCGTGCGGCATCATCAATATCAAGGCTGCGCGCATGGGCGGGCTCACCGAGGCGTTGCGCTGCCACGACGTATGCCGGTCACGCGGGATCCCGGTCTGGTGCGGAGGGTTTCTTGAGACGGGCGTGGGACGCGCCGCCAACGTCGCCCTCTCGTCGCTCGAGAACTTCACGCTGCCGGCCGACCTCGGCGCGAGCCGACGCTACTTCCACGAGGACATCATCGACCCGTGGGTCGAGGTCAACGCGGACGGCACCGTGGACGTACCGGCGGGCCCCGGGTTGGGTGTCGCCGTGGTCGAACCGCTCGTCGAGAAGTACACGCTGCGCAAAGAGACATTTCGCGCACGTGTGACCCGCCCGTACCGGGGATCTCAGCGGTGAGGGCGCGGGGTGAGAAAAGGAGGGTGCCCGAGTGAGCACAGGCGCGAGCACGACGGTGGAGGCTGCAACCCAAGCGGTCAGCCCTGATCGGCTGCGGGGATCGCTCGAGTGGTTCGCGACCGTACGCCGCGACACCGGCGGGCCCGGAGAGACGAAGGCGGCGGCGTACATCGCGGACCAGTTGCGGGCAGCGGGCGTCCCGATCACCGTGCACCGGCTGGACGCGTACTTGAGCTACCCGATCCGGGCCACGCTTCACGTGTTGGAGCCGGAACCCACGCAGCTCCGATGCCTGACCCACTCCTTTGGCCGAAACACCGGCCCCGACGGGATCGTCGCGGAGCTGACGTACCTTCCTGACGGCGACGTGGCGCGCGGCGCCGGCCAGGCGGTGCTGATCGACGGGCTGGCGACGCCCGTCACGATCATGCGGGCCACCAAGACGGGGTGCGCCGCGGTGGTCTTCGCAAACCAGGACCGCGTCATCCACAACATGATCGGCACAACGATCTGGGGCACCCCCGGCCTCGACCAACTGGACCGGCTTCCGAACGTGCCCGTGATCTCCGTGAACAAGGAGAGCGGCGACGCGCTCCGGCGGGGCCTCGCCGGCGGGGCCCCCGTGCGCGTGAGGATCACGACCGAGGTCAAGACCGGATGGACGCCCTCGCTGCTGCCCGAGGCGCGAATCCCCGGCACCGAAGAGCCGGACCTGTTCGTCCTGATCGGCGCCCATTACTGTTCGTGGGACGTCGGCGTCACCGACAACGCGACGGGCGACGCCTGCCTCATGGAGATGGCCAGGATCCTGTGGGAGCACCGCGAGGGGCTCAAGCGAAGCGTGCGCTTGTGCTGGTGGCCGGGCCACTCCCACGGCCGCTACGCGGGGTCCACCTGGTACGCGGATTCGTTCTTCCAGGATATCGCCGATCACTGCCTCGCCTATCACAACATCGATTCACCGGGCGTCCGCGGCGCGACCAAGTACGTCGCCCGCCACACGACCGCGGAGATCGAGCGGTTCTGCCGGAGCGTGATCGAACGGGTGACCGGACAGACACAGGCGCCGGTACACCGCCCCTCTCGTGCCGCCGACCAGTCGTTCCTCGCCAACGGCGTGGCGGCCTTCTCCACGTACCCGTTCCTGCCCGACGACCACCCCGACCGCCGGCCGTGGACCGGCGGATCGGCAAATGCGTGGTGGTGGCACACGGAGTTCGACACGCTCGATAAGGCGGACGTGAATGTCCTCGCGCTCGATACGCGGGTGTCGCTGACGGCGGTCATCGAGCTGGCCAACGCCGCGGTGCTCCCGATCAACCACGCCGATCACGCGAACGAGATCCGCAGGCTCCTCGCGGGCATTCAGGAAAGCGCCGGCACCCACGTGGACCTCAGCCGCGTGATCGCAGAGGCGGATGCGTTTGCGGACGCCGCCGCCAGGCTCGAAGCCGCGAAGGAGACCGCCCGCGGCGCGGCGGCCCGACGGAGGCTGAACGACGCGCTCCTCCGCATCAGCCGGATACTCACCTCGGTTGTCTACAGCCAGGGCGGCCGCTTCCAACACGATCCCGCGGAATGGTCGCCGATCATGCGGGCAACGGCGGACGCCTCGCTCGACGCACTCGCTAGAGCCACGAGCCTGCCGCCCCTCCAGGGGCAGCCGACGTACGGGTTTCTACGCGCGCAGGTGACCCGCGAGACGAACCGCGTGGCCACGTCGCTTCGCGAGGCCGCGCGCGAGGCGACGCAGGCGCTTCCCTCGATCGCCGGCTAGACCCGGCGCCGACGGCCACCGACGCCCGGCGACGCGGAGCGCGCCGGCGGGATCGGGGACCGCCGGCATGTGCCGGCGCCCCGTCGTCCCCTGGATCGCGCAACGGCGGCTCAGGCGCCGCTCACCACCTCGCGCGCCTGCTCCACCGCCCACACGAGCCGGTTCTGTCCCCGCGTCAGGTGCGCGCGAAGTATACCCTCCCTCCCGGAATCTCCGGCCGCACGCGCCAGCCCGGCGGCCGGGGCGAGATCGGGCAGGGGCGGCACGTTCACCGCGGGATCGTGCCAGAACGCCGGCATTCGGCTGTAGTTCACCGGGATCAGCAGGCGCCCGAGCCGCCGTTGCGCGGAGTTGAAGCGCCTGGCGGCGGGGCTTTTCGCAGTACCTCGCGCGGGCGCTTTCGCGTAGAATGCCTCGAGCGCCGCGTCCAGTTCGTCGAGCGCGGCCAGCGCGGGGCCGAAGTCGAACAGGCGGGCCGCCGCCTCCTCGTACCCGGCGAGCGTCGCGCGAAACTCCGCCGTCGTCTGGGACCAATCCAGCGGGTGCAGCGGCGCGTTCAACGCACGCAACACCGACGCGGCGTAGACGCGCATGTCCCGCAACAGATTGTCCTTGTCGGCGATGTCCATCACGTCGTCCTCGGTGTGCCACGCGATGTTGCCGCCGCATCCGCCAACCGCGTAGTATCCCTTCGCGATCCGGTCGGGCTCCGCCATCGTGGAACTTAACATGAAGAACGACGACAGGCCGATCCCGTTGAACGAATAGTCCCCCGCGCGCGGCGGCCGCTCGGGCCGGGGAGCAATGCCGGTCGTCGCGCGGATCACCGCGTCGACGAGCGGCACCGTCTCGCTCATGGCCGTGAGATGATCGTACGTCACCGCCCAGCGGCAACCCGGCGAATCGCAGTTGACCTGCGCGACGCACGATCGGGCCAGGTCGATCGCGTGGATGTCGGCGTACCACGTGGAGCCGGCGTAGCGGCCGTGCGAGTGTCCCGACCACCACGCGATGCGCAGCGTACGCGCGAGCCGTCGGCGATGCTTCCAGAACACGCGGGCGAGCTCCAGCAGCGTCGCGTTGCCGGTCGCGTTGTCCCCCACGCCGAAATGCCACGCGTCCACGTGCCCGTGCAGCAGGACAAACTCGTCGGGGGCCTGCTTCCCCGGGATCTCCGCGACGAGGACGGGGATCGACCGCCACCCCGTGTCGAGCTGGGTCGCGACCGAGCCGCGGCCCCCCTGCTGAGCCGCGCGGACGAGCGCCTCACCGTCCGGCAGGTTGACCGCGACCACCGGGATCGTCGGCTGCCGCACCGCGGAGTCGAGATCGGGAGTCCCCCAGATCGTCGTGCAGATGCCCTCGTGAATGTTCTGCCCCGGGTTGACGAAGATGCCCGCCAGCGCGCCGGCGGCCATCAGATCTTTGACCTTGCCGGGAGACGCCATGCCCTCGGTGACCACGATCTTCCCGGCCACGCGCGCGCCTTCGATCTCCACGCCGGTCGAGAACACGTCGCCGGCGGTCTCGCCACCGGTCCCTCGGACGTACACGAGCTCGCCGGAGACGTCCTCGCCGCCCGTCGAAACCGACATCGCCGGGGTCTTCGCCCGGTACGTGGTGCCGTTGCAGCGGACGCTAGAGGGACCGGGAATGGAAATGAAGCACACCGGCTCGTGCAGACGATACGGTATGCCAGCCCGCTCGAGCTGCGCGATGAGCAGCTCGAACGCGCGCCTCTCCTCGGAAGATCCCGACAGGCGCGTGATCTTCGAGAACTGCTCGACCACCCGCCACGGGGTCTTGAGCGATACAGCGTCGAGCACACGGCGTTCGAGCTCGCCGTCGCTCCACGCGGTGATCTCTGCCACACGACTCATCCGTTTCGCTCCTTTCCTGATTGCCGGACTTCGATTCGAGAAACCCGGTGCGCTGTCCAATGTCCGTAGAGCAGAGCCGGGGACGGGCCGATCTCTTGCCCGGCCCCCGACGGTCCACTACATGTTGCCCTCCCGGTACCGGGGATCCAATGCATCGCGCAGCGCATCGCCGAGGAAGTTGTACGCGAGCACCGTGCACAGAATCAGGACCCCGGGATAGATCGGCAGGCGTGGGTTCTCCCAAACGTACGCCTGCGCGTTGCTCAACATGTTGCCCCAGCTCGCCTGTGGCGGTTGAATGCCGAGACCCAGGTAGCTGAGTGCGGACTCGAGCAGGATCGCGTTTGCGACTCCGAAAGTGGCCGCGACGATGAGCACGGGGCCGGCCTGGGGAAGAATGTGGCGCGCGAGAACCCGCGCCGGCTTCGCGCCGATCGCCTGGGCGGCGAGCACGAAGTCCACCCCGCGGTAGCGCAACACCTCGCCGCGCACGATCCTGGCGACGACCATCCAGCTGATCAGCCCGATCATCACCACGATGTTGTGAAAGCTCGGCCCCAACGCCGCGACCGCCACCAGCACCAGGAAGAAATAGGGAATCGCCATCATCCCGTCCGTGAAGCGCATCAGGACGCTGTCGATCCACCCGCCGCAGTACCCGGCGAGGCTCCCGACGAGTGCTCCGATCACGATCGCGATGATCATCGCGATCAGGCCGACCGTCATCGTGGTGCGCGCGCCGGCGATGAGCCGCGCGAGCACGTCCCGCCCGCTCTCGTCGGTCCCCAGCCAATGCTCGGCCGAGGGCGCCGCGTTGGTGTTCGCGATGTCCACCGCATTCGGGCTGTACCGGCTGAGCAGCGGCCCCCCGGCCGCGGTGGCGTACATCACCAGGAGGAACACCGCGGCGACGACGGCACCCCAGTTCGCGCAGAAGCGCCGCCAGGCGACGTGCCGCCAGAACTGCCGCGGCGCCACTTCGGAAACGCGCGTCCGGCTCACCGCCTGCATCGCCGCCATGCGCCGCCCCTACCCCAACCGGATCCGAGGATCGGCGTAGCCGTAAGCGAGATCTGTGAGGAGACTACCGGCGACCGCGAACACAGCGATCGCAAGCGTCGTCCCCAATACGACAGGGTAGTCCCTCGTCGCCGCCGACTGCAGCGCGAGCTGCCCCATCCCGGGCCAGGAGAAGACCGTTTCGGTGATCGCGGTCGCACTCACCGCCCGCGGCAGGTACACGCCGACGATGGTGATAACGGGGATCAGCGCGTTGCGCAGCGCGTGGCGGAACAGCACGGCCGGGCCGGGCAGCCCTTTCGCACGCGCCGTCCGAACGTAGTCCTCGCCGAGCGCATCGATCATGGCCGACCGTGTGTAACGCGTGACCTCCGCCAGGTTGGCGGTCATGAGCACGAACACCGGCATCAGCAGGTGGCGGACCCGGTCGCCCACGGAGAACGGCTCGCCGATCTGATACATCCCTCCGGCGGGCAGGATCCGGAACTGCACGGAGCACACCACGATCAGCACGATCCCGAGCCAGAACACGGGTGTCGAAATCCCCAGGAAGCTGAGCACCGCGACCAGCCGGTCGATCGGCGTGTTGCGGTGCGTCGCACTCGCGACCCCAAGCGGAATCGCCAGCAGCACGGCAAGCCCGAGCGCGATCCCGGTGAGCAGGAGCGTGTTGGGCAGCCGCGTTTCCACGAGCCGGGCCACCGGCTCGACCGTGTTGTAACTGCGGCCGAAGTCGCCGCGGAGCACGCCGTGGAGCCACCGCACGTACTGCACGGGCAGCGGAGCGTCGAGACCGAGGTTCGCCCGAAACTGGGCGATCTGGTCGCGGCTCAAATCGGGGTTCTGCAGCACCGCCGCCCCGCCGGGGGCCGTGTGGATGAGCACGAAGACAGCGACGCTCACGATCCACAGGAGGACCACGGACTGCAGGGTGCGCCGAACGAGGTACGCGGTCACGGGATACGGGCGCGGCCTGGGGGCCCGCGGACGCCTCAAGGCGCCGGCGGGCCCCCGAGCGCGGAGGGCTCGCCTCAGTCGGCCGTCACGCGAGCCACACCTTCGACACCCACGTCAAGGCGTCGCGATAGCCGATCAGGGGCAGGCCCTGCGTTCGCGAGCTCATCGCCTGCAGCTCCGGAGGATAGTACAGGTAGACGAGCGGCACATCCTTCGCGATCAACCCCTGGATGTCATGGTACATGGCAATCCGCTTCTGCGGGTTCGGCTCGCTGCGGGCCTTGACCAGCATCCGGTCGAGCACGGCGTTCTTGTATCCCCACCAGTTGTCGGGCGAGGTGCTGTAGTAGTGATCGTACAGATCCGCGTCGGGCGGCGTGATCCACCACTCCATCAGCAGATCGTAGTTGCGGTCGTGGTACTTCTGCAGGTGGACCGGCCAATCGACGATGTCCAGCGTGACGTCGAAGCCGAGCTTCTGGTACTGCTGCTGCGCATACGTCATGACCTGCTCCATCACGGGGTACCCCTTCGGCCCGTTGAAGAGCAGCGTGAACTTCTCGCCCTTGCCGTTGGCGAGCACCCCGTCGGCCCCCTTCTTCCACCCGGCCTCGGCGAGGAACGCCTGGGCCTTCTCCAGGCTGTAGGGATACGTCTCGACGTTCGGATTGTAGTACGCTCCGAGCAGCGGGTTGATCGGACCGGTCGCCGGACGGCCGTCGCCCTTCAAGATGTTCTTGACGATTGCCTGCTTGTCGATGGCATAGGTCAACGCCTGCCGGATGCGCACGTCCGCGAATTTCGGCAGCCCGTGGTTGATCGCGAAGAAGTAGTAATCGACCTGCGGAGCTCGCCGGAGCTCGATGCCCCTCGCGCCCTGCACGGCTGGGGCCTGCGGCGGATCGATCACGGTAAAGTCGATCTCGCCGGCTTCCAGCTGTGCCAGGCGGGTATTGCCGTCGGGAATGACCTTGAACACGATCCCGTCGAGCAGAGGGGCGCCGCCGAAGTAGTCGGGATTGGCGGCCACCTCGAGATAACTGTCCTGCGCAAACGTCTTGAACTTGAACGGTCCGGTTCCGACGGGGTGCTGGATGAACTGCACCGGCTGATTCAGGTCCTGGCCCTCGAGCAAGTGCTTGGGCACGATGGCTACGTTGTATCCGAGCATCACGGGCAGGGACGCGTACGGGTACTTGAGCGTAAGCTTCACGGTGGTAGGGTCCGCGACCGTCGTCTGCGAGATCGCAGACACCACGCCCGCCAGGCCCGCGTTGACCTTGGGGTTGAGCATCGCGTCCAGGGTGAATTTCACGTCGTCGGCCGTCAACGGCTGGCCGTCGTGCCACTTGACGCCGGACCGCAGCCGGAAGGTGTATTCCGTCAGGTCGGCGTTCGCCGTCCACGATTGCGCGAGATCGGGAACGACCTGGATGGTCCCGTTGTGCAACTGGTACTTGACCAGCGTGCTGAAGATCGTCTTGTCGACCAGGATGTCTACGAGCTTTCCGGGGATCGTGATCGGATACGCCGTGGGATTGCCGGGGATAGCCATCCGCCAGACGCCCCCTCGCTTGCCGGCCGCCGCCCATGCTCCCGCCGGACCGCCCAGCATCGAGTCGAGGCCCGCGGCCGCGGCGCCGCCGAGCGCGGCCATCCGGATGAACTCGCGGCGTGAGAAACGCACGCGGGCGCACCGAGGATCAGCAAGCACGTGCTCGATCGCCATGTCGACCTCCCAGAAAGTGCCGGTGTTGACTTATGGGTCACGTCAGATTCGTTGCGGCGGGGCCCGGCCCCTTCAACGTGGAATCGGCGAGGCTGATCTTCGTTGCTCGGACACTGTCAGACGTGAGGCCGGTTCCGCGACTGCGGGAACACCTTCACGGCGTCTGGGGGGACGCCTCCGCCTGCCCGGCCTGTTCCAAGAGATGTGCAATCTCGCTATATGCCTCGCGTTCCTCCTGGAGCACGAGGTTCGTGACCTGGAGCCATTGCCGGTGCAGTTCGGACGTTTCCGTTCCAAGCTGGGCCAGCACCGCGGCCACAGCGGTGCGGTCGTCTCCTTCGATTGCGTTTGCGGCGAGCATCTTGAGTTCGCGCCGCCGGTCCATGAACTGCGCGACCTGCGCGCCAAACGCCTTGAGCATCTCCGCGGCCTTGGCCTGGTTCATCGCAGCTCCTCCCCGGCACTACTCGTGCTTCCTGGTTCGTCGGCGAGGCCGGATCGTCCTGGGGTGATCCGGCAGACCGCGATGGTATACTCAATCCATGACCGCGCGCGGGCGCCGCCACGTCTGCGAACCACGGCAGACCACCCCAGGCTCGCGGCGTGCAGTGGGCGCCAACCGGCCGTGGCCCTCGCCGGCGTGATTCTCGCCGGCGGCCAGAGCCGGCGGATGGGGTGTGACAAGGCCTTGCTCCTGATCGGCGGGAGGCCGCTCGTGGAGGTGATCGCCGGTCGGCTCCGCGACGCAGGCCTCGAACGGCTCCTCCTCGTGACGAACACGCCGGAGCGCTTCGCCCATCTCGCAGACGTGGGATTCGAGACGGTGAAAGACGCGCTCCCCTCAGGGCACCCCTTGACCGGCGCCTACAGCGGGGTCCTGCACGCGGGCACGCCTGCATTCGTGTGCGCGTGTGACATGCCGTTCCTCAATCCGGCGTTGATCCGTTACCTGGCATCGCTCGTCTGCGGGGCGGACGCGGTCGTCCCACGCCACGCCCGCGGGTACGAGCCCCTCCACGCCGTGTACACCCCTGCGTGCCTCGACGGAATGCGTCGCTGCGTCGCCAGGGGCGGACCGACGACGGGCTTTCTCGACGAGGTGCGCGCGCGCGTGGTCGAAGCAGACGAGCTGCGCCGCTTCGATCCCGATCTTGCGTCGTTCGAGAACATCAACACTCCGGAAGAGTACGCCGCCGCCCTCGCTCGCCTGCGGCCCTCGTAGCCGCAGGGACTGGATGCCGCGAGCCCGTCGACCCCGCCTCGCGGACGCCCCGAGGCGGTTGCGTCGGAGGTACGGACGCTATCAGGGCGCGCCCGTCACCTGTCTGAGCTCGTCGAGCACGCGGCCCAGCGCCGCGATCTCGCGGCCGTATGTCTGGTAGTCTCCGGCTCGCAGTGCCGCCTGCGCGCGCGCGTAGTGCTCGTCGGCCTGCACCACGAGTCCCGCGACCCGCGCCTGGAAGGCGCGTTGTGCGGCTGTAGGGGACGGGGCCGCGGTGACGGTCCGCCCGGACGAACCGGCCGAGGGCGCCGCAGCCGGAGCCGGCTTCGGACTTGTCGCGGGTGGGACCGGCGCGGCTGCCGGGTGGGACGGCGTCTCACCCTGGGAGGCGGAGACGCTTCCGGGTGCCGCGGAGCCCGGAGGTGTTGCACCCTTCCCGTTCCCCGCCGCCGATGCCGGGGCCCCGCCGGGCGGCGCCCCCGAACTTCCCACGGACGGGACGGCCGACGGTGCCTCCGCGGGCTGCTGGGGCATGGCCCCGAAGATATGTGCGAGGGCGTCGTTCAGCGTCGATTCCATGGCGATGCGCGATCCGTAGGCGACGATGACCCGCTTGAGCTCCGGCAGCGCGCTGCCCGAGGCCTGCAGGTACAGCGGCTCGATGTACAACAGCGCATTCGCCACCGGAACAACGAGGAGGTTGCCTCGGATGACCTGGGAACCCTGCTGGTTCCACAGCGTCAGCTGGCTGCTGATCGTGGGATCTTGATCGATGCGCGCCTCGATCTGCATGGGGCCATACACGGTCCGGTCCTTCGGGAACCGGTAGACCAGCAGGCGACCGTAGTTGGGGGGGTCGCTCCGCGCGGCCATCCAGGCGACCATGTTGTCCTTGCCGGACGGCGTAAACGGCAGGATCAACACAAACTCGTCGCTCCCCGATTGGTCGAGCTTCAGGTTCACATAGTACGGTGAGAGCGGCTGCGGCGTGCCGGCGAAGAGCTCGTTCGGCATCGCCCACATGTCCTCGCGATTGTAGAAGACTTGGGGATCCGTCATGTGGAACGTCGCGTAGACTTGCGCCTGGGCCATGAAGAAATCCACCGGGTACCGGAGGTGGGCGATCAGCGCGCGCGGCATGTCCGAGAGCGGCACGAACATGCCCGGGAAGATGCGGGCATACGTCTGGATGATCGGATCCGCCGGATCCGCCACGTAGAAGCGCGTCGTCCCGTCGTAGGCATCCACGACCGCCTTCACCGAGTTCCGGATGTAGTTGATCTGGCCGGCGGGTTGCGAATACGGGTAGGTTGCGCTCGTCGTGTACCCGTCGATGATCCAGACCGGGTGGCCGTCGTCGAGTACCACGTAGGGGTCGTGATCGAAGGTCAGAAACGGCGTAATGTGCGCGACGCGCTCCGGCACCTGGCGATAGAACATAATCCGGCTGCCCGGCGTGATGTCGGAGCTGAGCGAGAGCGGCAGGGCCCCGAACCGGTACGTGAAGGCCAGGCGGCTGAGCGTCCCGCCGATTGGGACACCGCCCGACCCGGCGTAGCTGGTATACACGTTTCGATCGCCCTGCGGGTAGTCGAACTCCTTCGTCCGGGTGTTTACGACGACGTAGGGAGTGGCGAGCAGGCCATAGTACAATTCCGGGCGCGTGACGGGCTGGCCCATGATGCTCTTGGGGGGAATGTCATTGATATAGAACTCCGGCAGTCCCTCACCCGAGATGCGGTTCACGGGGGTCATCACCAGACCGTATCCGTGCGTGAACACCAGATGCTCGTTGACCCAGGTTTGCGCATCGGCCGGCAGCCGCGAGACGTCCAGCTCGCGCGCGGCCAGCATCACCTGCTGGTCACGGCCGTCGATCCGATACCGGTCGATCGCGACGCTCGTGAAGGTGTAGTAGAGCCGGAGGCTCTGGAGCTGCGTGTACGTGCGCAGGAGAGGCCGGTCGTCCCACAACCGCACGTTGTCGAGGACGGATCGATTGGCCAGCACGGTCGCGGGATCGAGGCTGGTCGAGGCCGGAAACTCCTTTTCCTGCACCCTGTCGAGACCGTAGGCGCGGAGGGTGGCGTCGATGCTGCTCCGGATATAGGGCGTCTCCCGGCGCAGCTCGTTGGGAGCCACGTTGAATTGTTGGACAAACCCCGGATAGAACTGCACCCCGACCACCCACAGCCCGGCAAGCACGGCGAGCGCGCCCGCCGCGGGGCGGAACGTGCGCATCCGGGGGGAGAGAAGCAACAGGATGCCACACGCCACCGCGAGGACGGACAGCGCACGCAGCGCGGGGAGCGCGGCATGGATGTCGGCATAGCCCGCGCCGAACACCACGCCGCGCTGTGCCAGCAGGAGCCAGTACGTCTGGAGCCAGAAACCGCCGGCCTGCACCAACACAAGCACGCCGAGGAGCGTGCTCAGGTGGGCCCGGACTCCTTTCGGCACGACCCAGACGCCTCGCATCGCGAGCGGGGCGAGGTCAAGGTAATAGCCGACTGCGACCACGATGAGGACCACCAGCAGCCACCCCATCAGCCACGCGTACACCTTCTGCAGCGCCGGGAGCGTGAACACGTAGAACGCGCTGTCCAGGCCGAACACGGGATCGCGGGTGCCGAACGGAACCTGGTGGATGAGCATCTGGAACGCGAGCCACGACTGGGAAGCCGCGGCTCCCGCAATCACGCCGACCGCGACGGCGCCGAGCGCGGTGGCCCGCCCTGGGTTCAACCGGGTCACGATCTGACGGTAGGCACGCCCGCCCGCTGCCCGCAGTTCGATCACGCGCGGCACGGGACGGAGCCGCAGCAGCACGCGGACGTTGACGTACAGCAGGACGAAGACGCTGAGCCCGGCGAGCAGCCCGAGCAGGACGCCCGAGGCGATCGGCGTCCAGAACGCGACCCGGTAGCCGACCTCGCCGAACCACAGCCACTCCGTGTACCAACGGGCGAGTCCGGGGACGAACACGAGCAGGGCGACCAGCACGACGAGCAATGCGCGGCGAATCTTCATGGGCCGGCCTCCCCACCTGCCACGGGTTTACGGATCAGCGTCTATGGTACAATACGTGTGAGGCTGACGCCATGATTACACGCGACCAGGTCATCGAGGTCTTGAAGACGTGTTACGACCCGGAGATTCCCGTGAACATCTGGGATCTCGGGCTCATCTACGACGTCACGATCGTCGGCGGCGTCGTGGACATCAAGATGACGCTCACGGCGATGGGATGCGCGTTGGGCCCGCAGTTGATCGCGGAAATCCAGTCGAAGCTGCTCGGCCAGGAGGACGTCGAGGACTGTCAGGTGGAAATGGTCTGGAGCCCCCCGTGGTCTCCCGAGCGCCTGAGCGAAGACGGCAGACTGCAGCTCCAGGCTATGGGGTTTGCGGTCTGAGAAAGCGCGCCGCGGCGCCGGAACATCCTGATGGATGCAACGCGATCTCGCCCCGCGATCGTCGTCGCCGACGACGATCTGCTCTTTTCGTCCCGGATCTCCGCCGCTCTGGAATCTCTCGGATACCGGCCCATCGTCGTGCGCAGCCCCGATGCGTTCAGGCGGGAACTCTTGCTGGCGCCCGTGGGAGGCATCGTCAATTTGGCCATGCGGCGGTTCGACGCCGCCGCCGCGATCCAGGACGCGAAAGGTGACGCCGGAACGCGACGAGTGCCCCTGCTCGGCTTCTGCGGCCACCGCGACGCGGGGCGCCAGGCCGCCGCGCGCGAAGCCGGGTGCGACATGGTCGTCACCAACGGGACGATCAGCGTCGCGCTGGAACGACTGCTGCACTCCCTGCTGACCCACGACCGTCACGAGAGCTAGCCCGATGGGCGCGAAGCCCGGATTTGCCTAAGAACGGGCCGCCGCCACCCGCGCGGCCTTGACGTCCGCACCCCGTGCGCCCGGTTCGGATCCCGCCCCTTCTGCGATCTCGCCGAGGCTCTTGACAAACGCCGCGGCCGGAGGCGCCAAAAACATCCCCATGAACCCGAACAACGCGTTCCCGATGAGCAACGCCAGCAGAATCGTCGGCGCGTGGAGCCGGAGTTCGTGGCCGATCACATGCGGGAGGATGATCTGCGTCTCCACGATCTGCAGCACGATGAAGAAGATTAGGACGGCGACGGCAGTGTTGGGAGACTGCAGGAGCGTCACCCCCACGATCGGGATCGAGCCCATCACGGGGCCGACGACGGGGATCGCACGCGTGAGACCGGCCACAATCCCGAGCAGCAGCGGAAACGGCTCGCCCAGGACGGCAAGCCCGACCGACACCACCACCCCCGAGATCAGCATCAGCAGAAGCTGACCGCGCACGTAGCCGGCCACGATCCGATCCGCGTGCCGGCCGGCGCGCCGGACGGGGTCTCGCCACGACGGCGGCAGAAACTCCAGTAGTTCGCGGCTGAGGGACGGCAAGTCCACGAGGAAATAGAACGCGAGGATCGGAATCAGCACCAGTTCAACGACGTGCGTGAGCCACCGTGCCATGGCCTGGAGCATCCGCCCCACCGCATTGACGATGAGGGTCCCGGCCTGGTCGAACGCTTGGTCGAGCTTGACCTGCGCCGGCGGGGGGAGCCCGCGGCGGACGGACGCCCGGGTGTTCGTGAGGAACGCCGAGACCCGGTCGCGGTACAGTTGGGCGCTCTGGGCGAACCGGCTGGACTCCGCGGCCACCGGACGCGCCGCGATGCGGAACGCGCCGGTCACGATCGCGGTGACAATGACGAACACGGCGAGGGTGGCGAGTATCCGCGGAAGCGGCCGGCTGGCGACCCGGATGCGCGCCACCAACTCGACGAACGGGAGCAGCGCGTACGCCAGCATCGTCGCCAGGGCCACCGTCAGCAGGACGAAGCGGAGGCGAAACAGCAGGTAGGCGGCCGCCGCGGCGATCAAGACTCCCATCGTCACGCGGAGCCATCGGTCGATCGGCGGCGGCGTCCGGCGTTCTACGCTCTGCATCTCGTCCCCCAGCGGTTTCTCATCCCCGGCGCAATCCGTAGTCATACCCCGGTTTGCCCTTCCCCAGCCGGGGAAGGCACGCCCCGCCGCCGCAGACCGCCCGGCCGGGAGGGCGAGGTGCGAACGGGTGCGCCCGGCGCGGGCACCGGCGTATCAGCGACGAAGCAGGTTGCGGACGAAGAACAGGACATTCGCCGGTCGCTCCGCGAGCCGCCGCATGAAATACGGATACCAGTCGGCGCCGAACGGTGTCGCGACCATCACCCGCTCGCCCCGTGCCAGCAGATCCCGCTGAAGTTGGGGACGCACCCCGTAGAGCATCTGCAGCTCGTAGCGGTCCCTGGGAATCTGGTGTTGCCTGACGAACGCGAGCACCTGATCGATGATGCGGTCGTCGTGAGTCGCGATGGCCGTGTACCCGCCCTCCCGAAGCGAGCGCGAAATCATGCTCGTCAGATTCCGGTCGACGTCGGCCTTACGCGGAAAGGCGACGTCGGGCGGCTCGAGGTAGGCGCCCTTCACCAACCGCAGGTTGGGCTGGAGTGGAAGCAGCTCGTCGAGGTCGCGTTCCGTTCGCCGCAGGTACGACTGCAGCACGATACCCACGTTGCTGTATCCGGCGGCTCGCAGGCGCCGGTAGATGCGCAGGGTCGCGTCGATGTGCGCCGACTCTTCCATGTCCATCCGGACGAACTGCCCGTGCGCGGCTGCGCGCTCGACGAGGCGGACCACGTTGCCGTAGGTTATGTCCTCTGCAACGGCCAACCCCAGGTGCGTCGGCTTCACGGAGAGTCTCGTCGGGAGGCTTTCCGCCGCGAGGCGGTCGAGCACGCCGAGGTACTCGTTGGTGATCGCGGCGGCGGTGGCGGCATCGCGGACGCCTTCCCCCAGAAGCGTCGTGTTGGTCTCAAACCCGAGCCCGGTCAGACGCCGGAGGGTAGCGATGCACTCATCCAGCGTCTCTCCCGCGACGAACCGCGCCGCCCCCAACCTCATCCCATACCGGCGCATCCACGCAGCCGTCCCCGGGTGCGTTGATAGCTTCAAGAGACCAAGACGCATGACCGCGTTCACGGACAGTTCCACACTGACCCCTCTTTTCCAAGGCCCCACGCCGGCAGGCCGTGGGAGGACGGCCCGGCGCGCACCGGCCAGCGGTTCGGGCCGCCGGGGTCACATGCTGAGCGTCGCAAAGCTTCCCAACAACGCATGTCGGGCCGGCTCCGGCAGAGCCAGCAGCCGCTCCAGAATGTCCAATGATACCTTACCACAAGAGAAGATCGCCTCAGAGAAGCGCCGGTCGTCCCACCCCAAGCGCGCCTGGATCCGCTCCAGAGCCTTCATTCCGTAGTAATAGGTCGTGAAGTACCCCGGCGTGAGTTGCTGCGAGTAGACCTGTCCGCGCGCCACATGCGGCCGGAGCCGCATGTGCTCGACGTAGAGGGCGACCGCGGCCTCTTCGCGCTCCGGCGCTCCGAAATGATGCAGGACGAGATCGACCCAGATCCGCAACGCCGTATGCAGCCGCCGGTAGGCGACGAAGACGGGAAACGCCGGCTCGCTGAAGATGTCTTGCATGAGCGTTTCCGTGCGGACGGCGATGCCTTCCGACAGCGGCGCGGCGCGTGAGGTGAGCGTCGCCACCTTGAAGCTCAGCGGCATGTCTCCAACCGCCGTCTTCGCGAACTGCGCGTGATGACCCGGGTAGCACTCGTGGATCGCGTTGAGCTGCACCCACCCGCGCGTCACGGTCCGATAGTTCCGCGCATTCAGGAACACGGCGCCCACGGGCCGCCCGGCAAGGGGGCTCCCCAACGAGAAATAGCCTCCCCACGGATAGGAGTCGCTGAGGTAATCCGGCACGCGCCAGACCGCGCACGTCTCCCCGTCCGGCAGGGTGACGTACGCGCGCGAGCGCTCCCGGGCGAGCGCCACGAACCTCCGCATGGCCTCGTACATCGCGTCCGCGCTGTCGTATGGGCCGATGTCCTCATCCAGAATTCGAAAGGCGTCGCGCGATGGATCGAGCCGAGCCGCGACCACGCGAAGATGGTCGTGGCACTGCTCCACCTCAAAGCGGTGCATCTTTAGAAGCTCAGCGATCTCAATGCCGTACACGCGCCGCAGCGTCTCGGAATAGTCCAGAGCGTCCGTCCGGCCGCGCGGCGGCTCGGGCGCGCCGCGCACGCGGGCGGTGGCTCCTCGAGCGGTCTCGACCGCCGCGCGGAGCCGCCCGCCGAGCGCGCTCAGCGCCGCCGGCGGCGCAGACGGCAGCGCGGTTTCGAGGACGCCGGGGCCAAGCTGCTCGAGGAACATGACAAGATCGGCCATCGTCCGCGTCACCATCTCGCGGCGATCGTCCGGCAACTCGACGGCCCGGTCGGCCACCGCGCTCAGCACTGGGCCGCACTGCGCCGCGAGCGCATCAACCGTCTCGGCGCGCTCCGCATCGGACCGTGGATCGAGTTGCAGGAGCCCCGTCAGCTTGCGGGCGATCTGCGAGACAAAGCGGTTAGGGAAGTCACGGTCCGTCCTGATCCTGGCGTCGAACGCGTCCAGCACCTGGCGCACATTCTCCAGGACAACGGACGCCGGCGTGCCGGGCCCCACCTGCAGGCGGTCGGCTGTCTGCCTTGCCGCGCGCACGTCGTCGAGGAGGGCGTCGAATTCTTCCCGCGTCGGCACAAACAAGCGCCGCTCGTGTTGCAACAGTGCGTCGTATCGCGCGTAGAGATCCGCGACCAACCGATCGACACGGCGGAGCGCCTCGGCTGCTTCCCGCCGCTCCCCATCTGGATACACGCCACGAGGGCCGTCCGCTCCAAACATCTACAGGAGTATTCCAGAGCGTCGCCCGCACTCCTGGCCGGCCGCGGCGCACTCCGGGACTGGCCGGCGTGCCAGGTCTCATGCCGGCCATAGCGAAAGAAAGACTTTTGGGAGGGGCGAACGTCCCCTCAAGTCCGTGCCATCCGGACCAAAGGCACAGCATCCGTAGACGAAAGTCGCGAGTTTGCGAGACGGCCAGGCGGAGGTGCGGTAATGAAGATGTGGAGCCGGGGAGGAAGAACAGGATGGGTCGGGATCGCGACGTTCACGGCGGTGGCCCTGGTCGCCTCCATGATCGCGAGTCGCGGCGTCCGGCCGGTCGTCGGGGCTACCCCCACGCGTGGGGGCACCCTGATCATGTCCGTCAAGTACAATCCGACGACGGTCGACCCGCAGAAGGCGAAGACGATCACCGACGACACCATCCTGTCCCTGATGGCCGAGACGCTGGTGAAGTGGGAGGACGGCAAGTTCGTCGGCGTACTCGCGTCACGATGGGACGTCTCGCCGGACGGTGCGGTGTATACCTTCCACCTGCGGAGCGGCGCCAAGTTCCAAGACGGTCAGCCGCTGACCGCCGCCGCGGTCGCGGCCAGCCTCGCGCGAATGACCGATCCCGCCAACCCTCTGCCTCGCGCGGCGAACCTGACCGCCGTCGAGCAGGTGCAGCCTCTCGATCCAGCCACGGTGCGCATCAAGCTCAAGGCGCCTGACCCGGATTTTCTCGGAGAGCTCATCAACATCTACATCATCGATGCGGCGGCGGCAAAGAACTTGGGCCCCGATCAGGCGCCGTCCGGCACCGGGCCGTTCAAGCTCGCGGCCTACGTGCCGGATCAGCAGCTGACGTTCACGAAGTTTGCCGCGTACTGGGGCGGAGAACCCTATCTGGATAGGATCGTGGTGCGCATCATCCCGAACGCCGACACGCAAGAGGTCGAGCTTCAGGCCGGCACCATCGACTTCATGGACTACGTCCCGCCGAAGGACGTCACGCGTCTCCGAACCGTCGGAGCGCGTCCCATCCCCTACGGACGGGTGAATTGGGCCCGCATCGTGTTCAACCTGAAAACGGTCAGTGATGTACGCTTGCGGCAGGCGGTCTGTTATGCCTTCGACCGGAACGCGGTGTTGCAGGACGCCTACTATGGACTCGGCACCCCGCAGTACACCATCGCCCTGCAAGGCTCGTGGGCGTACGATGCGGAGATCTCGCCGTATCGATTCGATCCGGCGCGCGCGCGGGGACTGCTCGACGAGGCCGGGTGGAAGCTGCCGGCGGGAGGCTCGGTCCGGGAGCGCGACGGAAAGCCGCTGGTACTGAACTTCCCCTCCCGCGGAGATGCGGAGTGGCTGCTGTCGACGCAAATGATCCAGCAAATGCTTCGAAACGTCGGAGTCGACACCCGTATCACCACAGCCGCGCCGGCCACGTACTACAACGAGGTGCGGACCGGCCAGTATGATCTCGCCTGGTGGCTGTCCAACGCCGCGCCCGAGCCACCGATCGCCGCGTCCCTGCTCGACTCCCATCAGTTCTGGAACACCATGCAGGTGCGTCTGCCCGAAGTGGACTCGCTGGTCGAGCAGGCCCAGTCCACCACGGAACGGAAGGCGCGGACCGCGGACTATTTCGCCCTGCAGAAGATCCACCATGACCAGGCGCTGGAGTGTCTCGGCTTCTGGACGAAGCAGGTCTACGCGACCAGCGCCAAAGTGCAGGGCATGACAATCGATCCGACCGGGATCCCCCTCCACCCGGCCCTGTGGTGGAAGAGCCAGTAACAGGGGGTACCCGCGCCCGCCGCCGGTTCGGCGGCATCCGGTCATGACCGCGTACTTGATCCGGCGGGCCGGCGTCGCGCTCGCGGTGATCATCGGTGTCGTCACCGTGGTGTTTCTGACGTTGCGACTCGCGCCGGGGGACCCTGTCGAGATGCTGATCCCGGCGGATGCCACGGGCGACGCCGGGAAGGCGCTGGCACAGCGGCTCCGGGTCCAGTACGGCCTGGATCAACCGCTCTACGTGCAGTACGCGCGGTACCTGCGCCGTCTCGCCGCTTTCGACCTGGGAAGCTCGATCCGGACCCAGCGCCACGTGGCCACCGATCTGCTCGAGCGGTACCCCGCCACCTTCGAACTGGCGGTTGGAAGCCTCACCGTAGCGGTCGTGATCGGGATCCCGGCCGGGATCGCATCGGCCTTGCGTCCCAACAGCGCCATCGACGGCACGTGCATGACGGCCGCGCTGATAGGGGTGTCGCTCCCGAGCTTCTGGACCGGGCTCGCGCTGATGCTCCTGTTCGCGCTCACCCTCGGTTGGCTCCCGGCGTCCGGCGGAGGCGAGTGGACGTGGCGGGGGCTGCGTTACCTGATCCTGCCCGCGGTCACGCTCGGGATCGAGCCGGCAGGCATCCTGGCGCGATTGATGCGGTCGTCGATGCTCGACGTCCTGCGGGAGGACTATGTCAGAACCGCCAGGGCGAAGGGCCTGAGCGCCAGTCTCGTCATGTACCGGCACGCGTTCCGGAACGCCCTGATCCCCGTCGTCACGGTCATCGGTCTGCAGTTCGGCGGGCTGCTCTCCGGAGCCGTGATCGTCGAGACCGTGTTCGCCTGGCCGGGGATCGGACGGTACATCGTGTTCGGGATCACCGGGAAGGACTTCCCGGTCGTGCAAGGAGGAGTGCTCCTCATCGCAATGACGTTCGTCCTCATCAACCTCGTGATCGACGCCGCCTATGCATTCCTCGACCCTCGCATCACCTACGTGTAGGGCATGAGCACCGTACCCGCAGTCTCGCACCCTCACACGACGGCCCCCCGCGCGCCGGTCCGGGCTCTGTGGTGGCGCGTCACGCGCGAGGTGCGGCGCAATAGGCTGCGCGGCGCGTCCGCCGTTGTGGTGGTGCTCGTACTCCTGACCGCGCTCGCCGCGCCTCGTCTCGCCCCGAATGACCCCACGCAGATGAACTTCGGGCACTTCCTCGAGCCGCCGAGCTGGACTCATCCTCTCGGCACCGACGACGCGGGGCGTGACATCCTCAGCCGGGTAATCTACGGGGCGCGTGTGTCGATGACGATCGGCGTGCTGGCGGTGGGACTCGGGGCCGCGGGCGGCGTCAGCCTGGGGCTGGCCGCCGGGTACCATGGCGGGGCGGCCGACGCGGCGACGGTGTGGCTGACGGACGTCCTGCTGTCGTTTCCCGGCATCCTCCTCGCCCTGCTGATCGCGATCGTGCTCGGCGCCGGGCTCACCCCGGTCATCGTGGCGATCGGGATCGCGTCGGTGCCGTCGTTCGCACGCCTGACGCGCGCATCCGTGCTGAGCGTGCGCGGGCGGGAATACGTGGAAGCCAGCCGGGCGATCGGGGCGAGCGACCTCCGGATAATCATGCGCCACGTGCTGCTCAACAGCATCGGCCCGATCCTCGTGTACGCAACGCTGGTGCTCGGCCGAGCGATCCTGACGGCGGCGGCCCTCAGCTTTCTTGGGGTGGGAGTCCCGCCGCCGACGCCGGACTGGGGTGCGATGGTCGCCGAAGGCGAAAACGACGTGCGCACCGCGCCGCATGTCGCGTTGTTCCCTGGGATCGCCATCGCGATCACGGTGCTGGCGTTCAACGTCCTGGGCGACGCCCTGCGGGATGCGCTGGACCCCAAGACCTGACTCGGCGCGCCGCCGTGAGGAAGAGCATCAAGCCTCGGTGCTGGACCGCAGTTGCGCCGCCTCGAGCGGAAAACGCAGCCACGCCCCGGCCGGTGTCGTCCAGTCGGCCGCATCCGGGTGAAGGATCGCCCCGAGCATCTCCAGTCCGTCGACCACGCGCGGTCCAGAGCGGCTGAAGAAGCCGTTTGCGTCCGTGACGTAGACGCGTCCCGATGTGACCGCGGGGAGCGATTGCCACTCGGGCCGCACGGTGACCGCACCGAGCTCCGCGATCGTCCGGGGCACGTCGAACCCGCACACGGCGAGCACCACGACGTCCGGGGCCGCCCGGACGATCTCGTGCCACTCGACCCGGAACGACGGACGCCCGCGCCGGCCGAGCACTTCGCGGCCCCCGGCGCGCTCGACGAGTTCGGGCATCCAGTGGCCCCCGCAAAACGGCGGGTCGAGCCACTCCATACAGAACACGCGGGGCCGGGCGCGGTCCCGGACGGCACGCTCCACTGCCGCGATTCGCGAGCCGAGCGCCTGGACGACGCGGCTCGCGACGTCCGGGCGCCCCGCGGCGTTCCCCACCGTCAAGATATCCCGCAGGATGTCGCCAAGGGTGTGGGGATGGAGCCGCAAGATTGCGGGCGGTCCGGGCAGGCGCACCGCCACGGCCTCCACATCGAGGCTCGGCAGCGCGCAGACATCGCAGAGATCCTGCGTAATCAGTAGATCGGGCCGCGCCTCGCGGAGCACGTCCGCGTCGACCCGGTACAGCGGCTCTCCCCGCCGGAGGGCTCTCTCGACCTGCTCGTCGATCTTCCGGCTCGGGGCAGACGCATCAACCAGGGGGCGTACGGCAACCGGTCGACCCCGGATCTCCGGCGGGTAGTCGCACTCGTGGGTGACAGCCACGATGTCGTCGGCGAGCCCGAGCACGCAGACGATCTCGGTGGCGCTCGGCAGCAGCGTCGCGATCCTCACGTCCGCTCACCTCTGGAGGCCCGGCCAACCTGACGCGCCCCGCCGTGAAGGCCTTGGCTACGCGGGTTCCTCGCCGGGGAGCTCCCCGCCTGCCCGGCCGGGGCCGGGCGAACGCAACGTGTCCAGCGTCACGCGGTCGAGGCCGTCGAGTATCAGATCCGCGCGAGAGAAGTCGAGCGAGCGGGTCAACGCCGAAGGCACCGCGATGCAGCGCATTCCGGCTGCCTTCGCGGCACGGACGCCGTTCTCGCTGTCCTCCAGCACCGTGCACGCGTCCGGCGAGACTCCGACGCGATGGGCCGCGAGCAGGTAGACATCCGGCGCAGGCTTGGCACACGCGACCTCGTCGCCTCCTGCAACCGCCGCAAACTCGCCCGCGAGACCGAGCCGCTCCAGCATCGAGGTGACCCGCTCGCGCCGGGACGACGACCCGACGGCAGTACGCCAGCCGTGCTCGTGCAACATTCGCAGCAGCGGAACGATGCCCGGCAGCGGGACCATGTACGCGGCCTCGATCGAATCGTGGAAGTCGCGCCACTCGTTTTGCACCGCATCGGCGCCCGCGAGACCTCCCCGAAACGGGGCGAGCGGATCGAACGGCCCGTCGTTGCGGCCCACGTTCTGGAGCCACGACTCGAGGGGGAACACGAGGCCACGGCGGGCGTACACCGCCTGCCACGCGAGATACTCCGGCATCTCCGTGTCGACGATCAACCCGTCAAAGTCGAACAAGACGGCACGTATGTCCATATGCCCCAGCATAGCAAGCCGCGTTGATCGGGTGCGCGACGCGCCGCAAGATCCCAAAAGAGGTCACGCCCAATAGACGCCACCCCCTACCGTTACCGGGACGTTGCAGGACCCCTAGTATACTAGGGGTCCTGATGCACACCCACACGCGCCCAACGGCGCAGGAACTGATGGACGATCCCGCCTGCGAAGAACGCGAACTCCGGCGGGCATTGCGGGACCTGGGCCGGATCAACGGCGGGGTGGGCGCTCGCGGGTTTGTCCGATCGTACCTCGATCGCGCGCTCCCAGTGTGGCGGGCGCAGAGGGAGCCGGCGGACGCCCCCCTTCGGTTGGTCGACGTCGCGAGTGGAGGTGGCGACATTCCGGTCGCCGTCGCGCGTTGGGCGAACCGGCGCGGGGTCGCGGCACGCATCGTCGCCGTCGATCGGCACCCGACGACCCCGCGGCTCGCACGGGAGGCCACGGCGCACCATCCGGGCATCGCCATCGTGCGGGGGGACGCCTGCGCGCTCCCGTTCCCGGACGCGAGCTTCGATCTCGGCCTGTGCACGCTCGCGCTGCACCACATGAGCGACGATGCAAGCGTCACCGTCCTGCGGGAACTGCACCGCGTCGCGCGGATTGGCTTTCTGGCCGTCGATCTCGTGCGCGGACACGCCGCCCATGTGGCCGTGTGGCTGTTGACGCGTTTGTCCGGGAGCCGCTTGATCCGGCACGACGGACCCCTCTCCGTCCTCCGAGCCCGGTCGGTAGACGACTATCGCCGACTGGCGGCCGCGTCGGGGGTGCCGGGCGTCAGAGTATCGAGGCTGCCGTTGTTCCGCGCCTCCATCACGTGCCTCGCGGGCCTGGGGGACGCTCCGGGATGACGCGCACCCGCCGCCAATGCCCCATGGATCTCGCGGCGACGCAGGGGACGTGATGACGCCCACGGTGGACGTCATCGTCGTGGGCGGCGGCCCCGCGGGCAGCGCCACGGCCTCCTCGCTCGCGCGACGGGGCTGCCGGGTGGTGCTCTTCGAGCGCGAGACGTTCCCACGCCGCAAGCCGTGCGGTGACTATCTCAACCCCGGGTGTGCCGGGGCGCTCGACCGCCTCGGGGTTCGCGAGCCCTTGACCCGCGCGGGCGCGCAGCCGGTGCGTGGAATGCACGTCGTCGCGCCACAGGGCGCCGGCGCAACGCTGACATTCGAAGGCCGACCGGGCTGGGGGCTCCCGCGCCGCACGCTCGACCATATTCTGCTTGCCCGCGCCGCGAGCGCCGGTGTGCGCGTATACGAAGGCGCAAACGTGACGACGGTCGACCGAGACGCCCGGCGGATGCGGGTGACGGTCAGGTGCCGGCGCGGCGGAACTGCCGAGACATACACGGCAGCGCTGGTGGTGGGCTCCGACGGGCTTCGCTCGACCGTCGCGCGCGCGGCCGGGATCGGCGCCGCACCGCGCCGCGGGCGATACACGGTCGGGAGCTACGTCGAGGGCCTGCGCCCGCCCGAGGATGCCGGCGGCGAGGACATCGGCGAGATTCATCTTTGGGCCGACCGATACTGCGGCGTCGCCTATCTCCCCGGAGGCTTGGCGAACGTCACGCTGGCGCTGGGACGCGCCGAGGTACGAGCGTGGCGAGGCGCGATCCCGGAGGGGTATTGGCGGGCCCTTCTCGCCTTCCCGCGGCTGCGCGATCGCCTGTCCCGCGCGCGGAGGGTCGAGCCCGTGGCGGTCGCCGGACCGCTGCCCTACTGGCGCCGCCGGTGCGTCGCGGACGGGATCGTGCTTGTGGGCGACGCTGGGGCGCACGTCGATCCCCTCACGGGCCAGGGCGTGTATCTGGCGCTGCGCGGCGCCGAACTCGCGGCGGCATCCGTCGTGCGCGCGCTCGACGGCGCGGGGCCAGGCTACGCCGCTCTGACGGCCTACGAGCGAGAACGCGAGCGGGAGTTCGCCGGGGTATTCGCAATCTCCCGGATACTCCAGGGGTTCGCGTTCCGGCCGGCGGTTGCCGGCCACACGATCCGACGCCTGGCCGCGCGTCCCGAGCTGGGGACCGCGTTGATCGCAGCGATCGGGAATGCCAGCCGACCGGACACCGTGCTCCGCTTCGGGTTCATGGCCCGCCTCTTCGGCGTACTCTGAGATGACTGCGGCCAAACCCGTGTGGCGGCGCACGATGCACACGGAAACGGTAATGCGCATCCGCGGGAGCGCGGACGCGGTCTTCCACTATGCGGCCCGCGTGGAGTGTTGGCCCAAATGGCTCCCGCACTATCGGAGCGTCCGTGAGCTCGGCGCTCTCGGGCTCACGCGCACCGTCGAGATGAAAGCACGCCGCGGCCCGCTGCCAGTGTGGTGGTGGGCGCGGCAGGTGCGGCTGCCCGAGGAGCGCCGGATCCGGTACACGCACGTGCGGGGCGTGACCCGCGGCATGGAGGTCGAGTGGCGACTGGAGCCGGCGCCAGCCGGCGACGTTGTCGTCGTAACGGTGGTGCACGATCTCGATCTCCGGTGGCCGCTCGTGGGCGGGGCGGTCGCCCGATGGATCCTTGGGCCGCTGTTCGTGGAGCCGATCGCAAAACGAACGTTGGCACGGATCAAGGAGCTGGTCGAGGGATCGCGGCCGGAACGCCCGGAGAAACCGGTCCGCACCTAGAGCCAGGTGGAGCGCGACGGTCGAGACACCCCGCACGAAGGAGGGGAAGCGTGAGACGACAAGTTGTCATCACGGGCATCGGTGCGGTCACACCCATCGGGAGCGGGAGCGCGGGGCTCTACAAGGGACTGCGAAACGAGCGGTCGGCGATCGGCACGATCACGCGATTCGATGCGACCGCGTTCAACTGCCGGATCGCGGGCGAGGTCCGGGACTTCGACGGCAGCGCCTACGTGGATCAGAAACGCCTGCGCCGGTTGGACCGGTACGCGCAATTCGCGGTGGCGTGCGCGCGACTGGCCCTGGACGATGCCCGGCTCGACTTGACCGACGAGAATCGAGACGCGGTGGGCTGTTTTGTCGGCTCGGCGCTCGGCGGCGCGGCATTTGCGGAGGAGCAACATGCGGTGTTCCTTTCGCAGGGCGCCCGCCGAATCAAACCCAGCCTGGCGCTGGCGGTATTCTGCGGCGCCGCCTCGTGCAACATCGCGATCGAGTACGATCTCAGGGGACCGAGCAGCGCCAACTCCGATAGCTGCGCGAGCGGCGCAATCGCGATCGGCCACGCGTTCCGGGCGGTGCGCGACGGGTACGCCGACGTGATGCTAGCCGGCGGCGTCGAAGCGCCCCTGACGCCGCTGATCTTTGGAGCCTTCGACGTGATCCGGGCGATGTCCACGCGCAACGCCGAGCCAGCGCAGGCGTGCCGGCCGTTCGATCGAGGCCGCGACGGCTTCGTGATGGCGGAGGGCGCCGCGCTCCTCGTGCTGGAGGAGCGCGAGCACGCGCTCCGCCGCGGGGCGTCCACGTATGGCCGCATCCTCGGGTACGGAAACTCCAACGATGCGCACCACATGACGGCGCCGCTCCCCTCGGGCGCGCAGGCGGCGCGGGCGATGCGAGACGCGCTGGCGGAAGCGGAACTCGCGCCCGACCAGATAGACTACGTCAACGCCCATGCGAGCAGCACGCCGCTCAACGACACCGCGGAGACGTTGGCGATCAAGCACGTGTTCGGCGAGCACGCCTACCGCATCCCGATTAGCGGCACCAAGCCGATGCACGGGCACGCGCTCGGAGCCACCGGGGCGATCGAGGCGGCGATTTGCCTTCTCGCGCTGCAACACGGGTACGTCCCGCCGACGCTGAACCTCGAGGTACCCGACCCGACGTGCGACCTGGACTACGTGTCCGAGACGGGCCGCGAGCTCGCGCCACGGTACGTCCTCAGCAACTCGTTCGGATTCGGCGGGATCAACGCGAGCCTAGTGTTCGGCCGGACGGCCTGACGTCGCAATGCGTCGCGGCGCCCCCGCGGGCCGACGCCGAGACCGCGCCGCCCGTCGTGCCGTTCCGGGGCCGGTCAGCCGGCCCGCTCGTCGAGGACGCGCCGCAGCTTACCGCCCTCGCTCCGCGGCAGCGCGCCCGGCGCGGTCAACGTGACGTCGATCCCGATGCCGATGACGCCCCGGAGGCGCTTGACAACACGGTCGTGCAGCGCCGCAACCTCATGGTCGCCGGGATCCCGCACGCGGGGGGCGGCAGGCCACGCCGGCGAGACCTCGATCCTGGCCTCCAGGACGTCGAGCGTGCGCGGCCGCGTGACCACGAGCTGGTAGTGGGGCGAGAGCTCGTCGAACTGGACGAGCACGGATTCGACCTGTGAAGGGAAGACGTTGACGCCGCGGATGATCAGCATGTCGTCGGTCCGGCCGACGACCAGCGACATCCGGACGTGGGTCCGCCCGCACGGGCACGGCGCAGGGTCGAGCGACGCGATATCCCCGGTGCGGTACCGGATTACCGGCAGCGCCTCCTTGGTCAGCGTCGTGAAGACGAGCTCGCCGGGTGTGCCGGCCGGCACCGGTGCGCCGGTCTCGGGATCGATCGCCTCCACGAGGAAATGGTCCTCGAACACGTGCGAACCGCGCTGGCTTTCGACACATTCGTTGCTGACCCCGGGACCGATCACCTCGCTGAGCCCGTAGATGTTCACGGCCTTGAGCGGAAGGCGCCGCTCAATCTGGCGGCGCATCTCTTCGGTCCAGGGTTCGGCGCCGAGGACCGCGATCCGAAGGGAGAGCGCCTGCGGGTCCAGGCCGCGCTCCACCGCCCCCTCCGCAAGCGTAAGCATGTACGACGGCGTGCAGGCGATGACACGCGGTCGAAAGTCCTGAATGAGCAGAAGCTGGCGCTCGGTGTTGCCGCCCGAAACCGGCACGACGACAAGCCCCATCAACTCAGCGCCGTAGTGCATCCCGAGCCCACCGGTGAACAACCCGTACCCGTAGGCATTGTGAAAGACGTCGCCCGGGCGCGCTCCGCTGGCGGCAAGCGACCGGGCGCAAACCTCCGCCCAGACCCTGAGGTCTGCGCGCGTGTAACCGACGACCGTCGGCCTGCCGGTCGTTCCGGACGAGGCATGCACCCGCACAACCTGGTCCATCGACACGGCGAACAGGCCGAACGGATAGTGATCACGGAGGTCGACCTTGCGCGTCATCGGCAGCCGCCGGATGTCGTCGAGGCTGCGCAGTTGATCGGGTCGAACGCCCGCACGGTCGAATGCGGCACGGTAGAACGGAACGCGCTCGTAGACGCGCCGGACGACATCCTGGAGCCGGGCCAGTTGCAATGCCTCCAACTCGCCGCGGGGCATCGTCTCGGCGGGAGGGTTCCAAATCATGGGCGAGCCGGCGCCTTTATCCTCGGCCTCTGCTGTCGCAGTCTCGCAGCGTCTCGCGCGCCGGCG